>DURF01000192.1 GCA_012837395.1 Acholeplasma sp.
GTCCATTTGTTATTACAATTGAAATTGAAATGATTAATTCAAGTGTTGAAATAGAAGAAATATTAGTTGATAATAAAGATATTTATGAAGAAGGAAAAACAAATTATATACTTGATGCAGTTTCATCAGATATTAACGAAATTGAGTTAATTGTTAATCCAAAAGACAATAATGCTGATGTTGTTATAACTGTTGAAGGCAAAGTAATAACAGACGGATTAATCAAACTAGTCCCAGGACAAAATGAAGTAATTGTAACAATAACTTCAGAAGATGGAACTAATGTAGAAGAATATACAATTACAATTGAACAATTATTAGAAACATATGATTTATTAGATGAGTTAATTATAAAAACTAATAAAGAAACATATTTATTAGGATTAGAAGATAAAAACCCAGAAGTTATGTTTAATGCAGAAACATTTACATATAGTATTACAGTAAATGAAACTGTTGAATTTATCAAAATGAATTATGTATTAGGAAGCCAAAAACAAACAATTATTGGTGATTTTGATGTTGAATTAAACATAAATCATGGTTTAAATACCTATATTGTAGAAGTCTATCCAGAAGATCCTACTTTAGAGGGTAATATTTATAAAATAGAAATTACTAAAGTTTACGAAAATATTGACTTAGAATCATTATTAGTTGATGGTGAAGATATATACATAGAAAACAAAACATCATATGAACTTGATAATCTAACAACTGATACTATGTCAATTATTGTTATTCCAACATTAACTAATGAATATGGGACATATGAAATTAAAGATACTAACGGTAATATAATCACAAATAATGAAGTACCTGTCTACTTTGGAAATAACGAAATAACAATTACACTAACATCTGAAGATGGTAGTGTAACAAAAGAATATACAATTAATGTTGAACAAGTATTAAGTAATAATAACGAAGTAATTGACCTTGAAGTAATTGATTTATCAAACAATGTCAACAAAATTATTTTTGATAAAAATACACTAACTTATGATGTTAAGTTTAACTATTCAAGTGAAAATGCTAGAATTAGAATTACAACAAACGATAAAGCAAAAGTATATATAAATGAATTATATAAAGCAAATGCTCGTGAAGATTTTACGTTAATTCCAGGTGAATCAAGACTTATTACTGTTTATATTGAAGCAGAAGATGGAACTAAAGGAGAAATTTACAAAGTAAATATATACCGCATAACTGAAGATGAAGGTAGAATGTCTGATAATAATAAACTTAGAGATTTAAAACTTGAAATTCCACTTGATGAAATTCCATTTGATTTTGAACAAAACAAACTAGAATACGTAATAACTGTTCCATATAGTGCTAGCGAAATATATTTAAAAGGATATCCAGAACACCACGGGGCAACCGTTCACAATGAAGGTGCATACCGCTTAGAAGTTGGAACAAATGATCCAATCTATATAAGAGTACAAGCCGAAGATGGTACTCCATCAAGAATACAATATAAAGTTACAATTATTAGAGAAGAACCAAATACTGACACAAGTTTAAAAGACTTAGTTGTTAAAGATTTAAATGGTAATATACTAGAGTTTGACAACAACGTTAAATTTGATTCAGACAACCGCATTTACACTATTACCCTAGATAAAGAATCATATATTAACCAAGTTAGAATTGAGGCTGAATTAAATAACCCAACTCAAAAAGTATTTGGTAATGGAATTCTTAGTTTACACGGTGAAATTGAAGGACAATATAATACTGTTCTACCGGTGACAGTCGTTGCTGAAGATGGTTCAAGTGAAGATTATATCATTTATATATTACACGACTTAGACTTTTCAAACATAACAGAAATTAAAGATATATCTATTATTGGTGATGACAGAATTTCATACTTTGGCCTAGAGTTTGAAGGTGATGTATATAACTATGATGTCTATGTTCCATTTAATGTTTTAGAAACAAGATTAATTGTTCAAACATTAGGAAATGTAATATATTTAGATAGTAAAGATATGGAAATAGAAGACAATAGACTACAACAATTTAGTAGTAACAACTTAATTATTTACAGATTTAAAATTCAATCAATGAATGAACAAAATGAATCACAAATCTATGAAATAAAAGTAAATCGTGAAGTTGCTGATAGTAACGCATTACTTGATACAATCTTAATTGATGGTAAAGAAATATTAGGATTTGATCCAAATCTTAATAATTACCTATATATTCAATATATTCTAGATCCTAACAAAGTAGATATATTAGCTAAACCTCAAAGTGAAACAAGTCTTGTAAGTGGTAATAGAACATATACATTAACTGAAGGTGAATCAACCTTTATAAGTATTACAGTAACGGCTCAAGATAAAACAACCAATACATATATCGTTGAAGTTAAATACGTTAACTCAAACGCATTATTAGGCGAACTTAGTGTATATGAATTAGATGAATTTGGTAATGAATTCCAAATACCAATCGAACTTAAACCAGGCGAATTTAACTATACTGTTCAAATTGATAGAAACATTAATTTAATTAATATTAAAGGTTCAGGTGAAGATCAAGGTGGAGCAAGACTAAGAGGTTTTGGCCAATATAGAATTGGTGATACTGATTTAGTAATTCCAATTACTGTAACAAGTGGTGATGGTACAGAAGAAAGAACATATTTAGTTACAATAACAAAAAGTATGCGCGGGGATGCTAGTTTAGAAACAGTTCTAATTAATGATGGAAACGGAAATATTGTTTATGATTTTACGGCACCATATAAAGTAAGCAATGATTCAAATATTATTACTTTAAGTGCAAAACCTAAAGATGGTAATGCAAGAGTATACTTTAATGATGAATATAGCTCTAATGGGCAATTTAATATTAACGACTTAAATCCAGGGCAAACTTCAATTTTAATTAGAGTAGAATCAGAAGATGGTCAAACCGTTAAAACATATGTTGTTAATCTAACAAAAGATTACCAACCAGACTTACTATTAACAATACTATTAATTACAAGTTTATTGTTATGGATTATTACAATATTAGTATTAATAATTAGAAAAAATCGCAAAGAAAAAGTTGATCAAAATCAACTAATATTCTAAGAGGAGATGATCATGATGAATAAAACAAAAATAATACTTGCTACTAATATGAGTACAATCCAAATAACATTATTAATAATTGGCACTATAGTAGTAATTGGAACATTAATATATTTATTAATTATGTGGTATTTAAAATCAAGAAAAATTGAAAAGAAAAATCGTATGATGACAATGAATCTAGTTATTAAATATCGCCCATTTTTAGAGTATTTAAATTATCAATCAACTAAAAATGAATCATTTAATATTTATTTAGTTAAAATTAATAATTTAACAGCGCTAGAACAAAGATTTAATGATAACATAGTAAGAGCATATTTAACTAGGATTGCTAAAGAATTAAGTGTTTATTTACCCTTTGGAGGTAAAATAGCTCAAACTAATATAAGAGATACATTTATAATTTATTATCCTAAAACTAATGAAGATGAATATGAAGTTGGTGAGCGTTTTAAAGCGCTCGCCAACAAATCATTTACAATTGGGGGATTAAATATTGTAAAAACAAACAGTGTCGCAATAGTTGATGACTTAGATTACAATAATAAAAATTTAACAGATACACTTGTAACATCAACAAGACAATTAGGAGCTGTTACTAAGTATGATGAAAACATTAATAATGGAAGTAGTGAGTATTTTAATTTAATAACAAGACTAAATGATGATATTTATAATGTAAATAGTTTTGAGGTTATAAAAAACAATGATAACAGATATAAAGAAATTTACAATGAAATTATTATTAACAACAATAAAATTAAAACTTATTTAGAAAAAGTCCCAACAATTGATCAAGCATGGATTAATCTTAATATAATTGAAAATTTAATTAATATTTTAAATGATAATAATATACTTTCAAATTTTTCTTTACCGATATTATTAAACGTCTTAGA
>DURF01000193.1 GCA_012837395.1 Acholeplasma sp.
ATCTTTATTTCAAAACTTGTAGTTGATTTAACTACTACATATCTACCCGCTATTATTGGTATAGTTGGGATTGCAATTATAATTAAACCCCTTAATATTATTGGATTAACATTAACAACTCTATTTATTATTGTATTAGGGTTACATAACGCACTTTTAGGGCTTTTAATTAATTTAAAGTTTCCTAAACTAAAGTGGGACTTACCTGTTAGAGTTGTCAAACAAAGTTTAAGTGTTTTTATTCATATGATATTATCATTTCTTTTAATATTTGCAATAATTATTGGTGCTGTCTTTTTATTTAGAGTAATAAATAACCCTAATTTAATATATTTAATTGTCTTAGGCTTTATTTCAATACTTGTTTTAATAGAATTAATCTTATTATCAAAACTTGGTAATAAGTGGTTTATGAAACTATAAAGTTGTTTATATGGTATAATATTTTTTAGTAATGGAGTGATTATGTGAGTTTTTTTAGAAGACTTTTTGGTAGAAAACCTAAAAATGATAAATATGAAATGGGACTTCATAAAACAAAAGAACGTCTCGGGAATTTAAAAGAAATATTAGCACAAAAAACTAAAATTGATGAAGACTTATTTATGGAACTTGAAGATATTTTTATTCAGGCTGATATGGGTGTTGAAACAGTTTTATATTTTGTTAATGAATTAAGAAAAGAAGTAGACAATAAGAAACTTACTAATCCTGAGGAATTAGCAGAGATTATTGTTGATAAGATGTTTGAAATATATTTAAAAGGTGAAATTGTTCAAACTGATTTAAATTATGATGAAGGCGAAATAAACGTCTATTTATTTGTTGGTGTTAATGGTGTTGGTAAAACTACAACAATAGGAAAACTTGCTAAAGCGTTTAAAGATGAAGGTAGAAAAGTTTTATTAGTAGCTGGTGATACTTTTAGAGCTGGCGCAATTGAACAATTAGACATTTGGGCTAAGAGAAGTAAAACTGATATCGTTAAAAAAGAAGCTGGAACTGATCCATCAAGTGTTATTCATGATGCTATAGTAAAAGCGAAACAAGAAAAATATGATGTTGTATTAGTTGATACAGCAGGGCGTCTTCAAACTAAGACAAACTTAATGAATGAACTTGCTAAAATGCATAGAGTTATTGAAAAGAACCTACCTAACGCACCACAAGAAACTCTTTTAGTAGTTGATGCGACTACTGGTCAAAACGGTATGCAACAAGCTAAAATCTTTAAAGAAGCAACCAATGTAACTGGTGTTATTTTAACTAAACTAGATGGTACAGCTAAAGGTGGAATAGTTTTAGCGATTAGACATGAATATGATATTCCAATAAAATATGTTGGTTTAGGTGAGAAAATTGATGATTTAGTATTATTTGATATTGAATCATATATATACGGTTTATTTAAGGAGTTCTTTTAATGGAAAGATTAGCAAAAACTGAAAAACTTAATGAACTATTTTCAGTTTATCAAAAGCTATTTACTGAAAAGCAAATAGCTTACTTTAATATGTATTATGAAATGGATTATTCATATCAAGAAATAGCAGATCATTTTAAAGTAAGTAGAAATGCAATTTTTGATCAATTAAAAAGAGTAGAAGAAAACTTATATTTATATGAAGAAAGTTTAAAATTAATCGAAAATAAAAATAAAAGAATAAATTTAATTAATAAATTCATAGAAACAAAAGATATAAAATTTATTGAAGAGTTAAAAAGGATGGATGAATAATGGAAAACAGCTTAAGTCAAAGACTTCAAATGGCCGTTAGAAGAATAACAGGTCGTGGTAAATTAACTGACAAAGATATTGATGAAATGATGCGTGAAGTTCGTCTATCATTACTAGAGGCTGATGTTAACTTTAGAGTAGTAAGAGACTTTACAGCAAGAGTTAAAGAACAAGCACTAGGTGAAAAGATTTTAAAAGGTCTAAATCCCGGTCAACAAGTAGTAAAAGTAGTTCATGATGAATTAAAACGGATAATGGGAGAAGAAAATGCCCCCTTAACGTTTGAAAATCAAGGTTTAACGACTTTTATGACAATTGGGTTACAAGGTTCAGGAAAAACAACTGCAATCGGTAAACTAGGTGTTTATTTAAGAAAAACATATAAGAAAAAACCAATGTTTATTGCGGCTGACGTTTATCGTCCAGCAGCGATTGATCAATTAGTAACAATTGGTAAACAAATTGGCGTTCATGTTTATGAAGAAGGTTTAAAAGATGCAAGAGTTATTGTTAAAAATGGACTTAAATACGCTAAAGAAAATAATTATGATTTAGTAATAGTTGATACAGCTGGTCGTCTTCATATCGATGAAGATATGATGCAAGAGCTAGTTGATGTTAAAAAAATCGCTAATCCAAGTGAAATATTATTAACAGTTGATGCGATGACGGGTCAAGATGCAGCTAATGTTGCTAAAAGTTTTCATGACCAATTAGAAGCAACCGGAGCAATCCTTACCAAACTTGATGGTGATACTAGAGGTGGTGCAGCTCTTTCAATTAGAGAAGTATCGGGTATTCCAATTAAATTTACATCATTTGGTGAGTCCATGGATACATTTGAACCATTTCATCCTGAAAGAATGGCCTCCCGTATTTTAGGAATGGGCGATGTTTTAACTTTAATTGATAAAGCGGTTGATGCCATCGATGAAGATGAAGCTAAAGGTATGATGGAGCGAATGTTGAGTGATAATTATAATTATTATGACTTATTAAAACAATTTAAAATGATTAAAAGAATGGGTTCAATCTCAAGGATTATTGGCTTTATTCCAGGCCTTGGTAATTTAAGAAAAGCAGCTGGTGAAATTGATGATAAACAATTTGATAAGATGCGTGTAATTATTGAATCAATGACTGAAAAAGAAAAGAAAGATCCAGAATTAATTAACAAAAGTTCATCAAGAAGACAAAGAATCGCCAAAGGTGCTGGTGTTAGTGTAAGCGAAGTAAATAAACTAAGACAATCACTTGATGCTCAAAAACAAATGGTTAAAAAAATGTCTTCAATGAGTGAAGAAGATTTAGAAAGATTACAAAAAGACCCATCTAAACTTGTAAATACAATGCCTGAGCGAAGAAGTAGAGGTAAAGGTAAGGGTAAAGGAAATTTTAGAAGATAAGAGTTGATCTTATCTTTTTTCTATTTAAAAGTCTTTATCTTTAAAACGATACTTTTACTTAAATATGGTAAAATAACTTGTGGAGGATGTTATGGAAAAATTAATTTTAATCGATGGAAATTCAATCTTATTTAGAGCATATTATGCAACAGCATATCCAGGGGCAACCCTTATGCAAACATCAAAAGGTGAGTATACAAATGCACTTTTTGCGTTTGTAAATATGTTTCAAAAAATAGTAACAAAAAACGTAGAACATGTCTTAGTAGCCTTTGATACTGGCGAACCTACCTTTAGACATAAATCTTATGATGAATATAAAGCAGGTAGAAAAGAAATGCCTGAAGAATTAGCAGAACAAATTCCTTTAATTCATAAATATATAGAACTACTAGGGATTAAAGCATATTCAAAAGTTGGATATGAAGCAGATGATATTATTGGTATTTATGCTAAAGATGCTTCTAAAAAAGGAATTAAAGTAGAAATTTATTCAAGTGATAGAGATCTCTTACAATTAGTTGATAATAATATTACTGTTAATTTATTAAAAAGCGGGATGAAAGAAGTGGCGAAATATACGCCAGAATCCTTATTTGAAGAATTTGAATTAACTCACGACCAAATTATTGATCTTAAAGCTTTAATGGGTGATACTAGCGATAATATTCCAGGGGTACCTGGAGTTGGTCCTAAAACTGCTACAAAGTTATTAATAGAATATAAAACAATTGAAAATATTTATGAAAATATAGAAGATTTAAAAGGTAAATTAAAAGAAAACCTAGTTAACAACAAAGAACTTGCTAAACTAAGTAAAGAGTTAGTTACAATTTTAACGGAAGGTAATCTAGATTATTCTTTAGAAGAATTGAAAAGAGAAAACTTTGAAATAAATGATTTAATCGAGTTTTTACAAAAATATGAATTACATAGTTTAGTTAAACAACTAGATGAAGTAACAATAACTGAAGAAACTTGGGACTTTAAAGTAATAGATAAAGAAGAAGATTTAAAAAACATCTTAAAAGATAACGCAAGCATTCATTTTGAATTAAGTGAAGAAAATTATCACATAGCTTCCATATGGGGTATTGGTTATTATGATGGTAAAAATAATTACTTTATTAATCCGGATTTAATTAATTCAAAAACATTAAAAAACTATTTAAAAGATGAAAAAATAAATAAATTAACATATGACTTTAAAGCAGCTAAGGTTGCTTTAATGTGGCGTGATGTTGAATTTAATAACGCAAGTTTTGATTTATTACTAGCAGCATATTTAATTGATTCACACTATGGAAGAGAAGAATTTAAATATATTGTTTCTAAATTTAATTATAATGAAGTTGAATACGATGAATTTATTTATGGTAAAGGTGCCAAAAAAGGGATACCTGAAGATACTAATCTTTATATGAAACATATTGTCTCTAAAGCAAGAGCGATTTATAAACTAAAAGATAAGTTAATAGAAAACTTAAAAGAAGATAATCAATATGATTTATTAAATGATATTGAACTACCTTTATCTAGCGTGCTTGCTAAAATGGAGTTTGAAGGAATATTAGTTAATAAAGAAGAATTATTAAATCAAAAGTTAGAAATGGAAAAACGAATTAATATAATAACTGATGAAATAATCTGGCATGCGGGAAGAGAGTTTAATATAGCTTCCCCTAAACAATTAGGTGAAGTTTTATTTGATGAATTAAAACTTCCACACGCTAAAAAAACCAAAACAGGTTATTCAACTAATGTTGATGTTTTAAATAAATTAAAAAACAAACATCCAATCATTCCCTTAATTTTAGAATTTAGAGAATTAAATAAACTATATACTACATATCTATCTGGACTTGAACCAGTTATTTTTACTGATAATAAAATTCATACCATTTACAAACAAGCACTAACTACAACGGGAAGATTATCATCAACTGATCCAAACTTACAAAACATTCCAACTAGAACACTAGAAGGAAGACAAATTAGAAAAATATTTGTAGCGGATGAAAATAATTATTTACTAGCATCAGATTATTCACAAATTGAACTTAGAATTCTAGCAGATATTGCTGATGTTAAAGCACTACAAGAAGCTTTTAATAATAATGAAGATATTCATAGCGAAACCGCAAGAAAAGTCTTTGATATTAAAGGTGATGTATCTAGTGAAGATAGAAGAGCAGCTAAAGCAGTTAACTTTGGAATTATTTATGGAATTGGTTCATGGAGTTTATCGGAAGATTTAAATATAACTCCAAAAGAAGCCCAAGACTTTATTGATAGATATTTAGGAGTTTATCCAGAAATAAAAGACTATATGGAAAATATTGTTAAATTTGCAGAAGAAAACGGTTATGTTGAAACCTTGGTTAAAAGAAGAAGATATATTCCTGAATTAAAATCAAAAATCTTTTTCCAAAAGGAATTTGGTAAAAGAACAGCTCTTAACGCGCCAATTCAAGGAACAGCAGCGGATATTATTAAAATAGCTATGATTGATTTAGATAAGTATCTAACTAAAAACAATAAAAAATCTAAATTATTACTACAAGTACATGACGAACTTATTTTAGAAGTACCTAAAGATGAAGTAGAAGAAATGAAGCAAATTGTTCCTAAAATTATGAGTGATGCATATAAGTTAAAAGTTGAACTAAAAGCAAGCTGTGATGTAGGAAAAACATGGTTTGATATTTAATATTAATAGGACCTTACAAAGTATGGTCCTATATTTATACACAAAATTTGTGGAAAATTATTAAATAAATATATGATAAGATAAGATATGGAGTGATATTATGCCTGAATTACCAGAAGTAGAAACGGTTAGAAGACAACTTAAAAAACTAGTTTTAAATAAACCAATTATTGGAGTTACTAGTAATTATGAAAAAATATTTAATGGAAACATTAAAGAATTAGAAAAAGTATTAACTAATAACGAAATAATTGATGTTGAAAGATATGGAAAATATTTAGTATTTATCTTAAAAGATAACCATGTTTTAATTTCTCACTTAAGAATGGAAGGTAAATACTTTGTGAAAAATGAAGGTGATGAAATAAATAAACATGAACATATTATTTTTCATTTTAACAATAACCAAAACTTAAGATATCATGATACAAGAAAGTTTGGCCGAATGGATCTTAGAACTAAAGATAATTATTTAAAAGTTGATCCTCTTCATAAATTAGGTAGTGAACCTGAATTTATGAAGGAAGGAGAGTTATACAATTTATTAAATAAGAAAAATGTCTTTATAAAAGTAGCATTATTAGACCAAACAATTATTGCAGGACTTGGTAATATATATGTTGATGAAGTACTTTTCTTAAGTAAAATTCATCCAAATAGAAGAAGTAATGAAATATCTTTAGAAGAAGCTAATTTAATTACTAAAAACGCGAAGTTAGTTTTAGAAAAAGCAACCAAATTAGGTGGAACGACAATTAAAAGTTTTTCGGTTGGAGAAGTTGATGGACTTTTCCAAAACGAACTTTTAATTCACACTAAAGTAGGTGAATCTTGTCCGGTTTGTGGCGAGGAAATTGTTAAAATAAAGGTAGGAGGCAGAGGGACATATGTCTGCAACAACTGTCAAAAATAAACCAACTATATATGGTCTAACTGGTGGGATTGCTAGTGGTAAGACTACCGCTGTTTTGTTTTTTAAAGACAAAGGTGTAAAAGTCTTTGAGTCTGATAGTTATGTTAGACATTTATGGCAAAACAATGAAACTTTAATTAAGAAAGTAAATGAAAAATACAATATTGATATTAAAACTGATGAAGGAAGAAAAAGTCTAGCTAATATTATTTTTAATAGTGAATTAGATAAAGCCTTTATTAATAGTTTAGTCCATCCTTTTGTTTTTGAAGGTGTTAGTAATTTTGTTAATGAAAATATTAATGAAAAATATATAATAGTTGATATGCCGCTTTTATTTGAAGTTGGTTATGATATAAAAGTTGATAAAACAATATTAATTTATACTACTTCAAGAAACCAATTAACTAGACTAATGAAAAGAGATAATTTAAGTAAAGAAGATGCTAAAAAAAGAATTAATAGTCAAATTAACTTAAAAGACAAAAGATCACTATCTACTTATGTAATTAACAATAATAGAACAATTGATAAATTATATGATAAATTAAATTTAATGTATGAGGTTATGAATAATGAACGTAAATAGTAAGTTTAAATTACATATTAATACTGCACTAAGTTCAGCTGATTATAAAGTGTTAGCACTTTTATATCAGCCTTTAGTTGGTATAAAAGCATATGCAATTTATTCTACTTTTTACCATTTAGTTAAAAGTAATGAAATAACTTCGCATCAAGTATTATTTGATTTATTAAACATTACTCAAGAAGAATTTTTAAACGCTTTAAATAAACTTGAAGCATTAGGATTAATAGAGACATACGCAAACGGTAAAACCGATTATATTTATATATTAAAGCCGCCCTATTCAGCTAAAAAGTTTTTAACAGATACATTTTTAGGTGCATATTTAGAATCCGAAATTGGTAAGAAAAACTTAGATGAAATAATTAATGTCTTTAAAGTTGATAAACCAGACTTATCTAAATATAAAAACATTACAAAATCATTTGATGATATTTACCAAGTTCATACTAAAAAGTTATTAAACATCGATCATGACTTAGAAGGAAGAAATGGTAATGGACATAATTTAGTTAGAGATAGTATTGATTATAATGAGTTTGTTGAAATGCTACCAAGGGCGATTAAATCTCCAAGTTTATTTAACGATAACTTTAAACAAAAACTAATGCAACTTGCATTTGTTTATCAATTTGATGTAAAAGATATGGTTGAAATATATAAAAATGCTAGCAAAGGTAGAAAAGATGTTACAATTGAACATATCAACATTCAAGCAAGACTACATTATGAAAAATCAAATGAAACAATTAGTATTAAGAAAAAAGCAAATGATGATACAGAAATAATTGCTAATCTTTCATTTAGAACTGTTGTTGATAAATTTGTTGTTAGTGATCCGACCTTAAGGTCTGATGCACTTAATACAATTAATTTGTTCATGGCTCAAAATGATATTGATTTAGGGGCACTAAATGTTTTATTAATTTTTATTTTAAAAAACAAAGAAGGAATACTACCCCATGTTAATTATTTAAATAAAGTATGGCTATCATGGTCTAAAGCAGGGGTTAGAACAGCAGAAGACGCAATTAATTACCAAGAACATTTAGAAAAGACTTGGAGTAAAACAAAACCAAAACAACAAGTCAATAAGCCAGATTGGTTAGATGAATATATTGACGGCTTAGACGATTGGGAGGGCTAATATGACCTTAGAAGAAATGCGTAAAAGAATATCTGAAGATAATGAAACTAAAGATTTAAAACTATCGAATAGTGATATTTTAGTAGTTAATCGTTATCTAGATTTAAGGGGAGAAGTTGTTGATGGATATAGGGTAGCGTTAAAAACTGATCCATATGTTGAAATTGTTTATTTACCAACTACTGAAAAACTAGCTGAAGAAGCCCGTGATAAGTTTAAAAATCATTTATTAGTATTTAATAGTGAAGTTTATTTACAAGATGCTAGTTTAGATGATTTTAAGTTACTAAATGAAGAACGTGAAAAAGTAGTTAAGGAACTTAAAAACTTTGTTGAAAATTATAAAAAAAGCCATTATTCAAAGGGGTATTATATTTCTGGAAAATATGGAACAGGAAAAACTTATTTATTATCAGCTGTTGCTCATGCTTTAGTTAGAAAACATATTAATGTTTTAATGGTTTTTATGCCTGATTTAGTAAGAAGTGTAAGACAAGGTATTAGTGATGGAAGTTTAGAAGAAAAAATCAATCAATTAAAACAAGTTGAAGTTTTAATGTTTGATGATATAGGGGGCGAAAATATGACGCCTTGGTTTAGAGATGAAGTACTACTTCCAGTTTTACAATACCGACTATCAGCAAGACTTACCACGTTTTTCACATCAAATTTAGGATCTAAAGAACTATTAAATAGTTTAACTAATGATAAAAATCAAAAAATTGATTTTGTAAAAGCGCAGCGCGTAATTCAAAGAATAACCGAATTAGCACATTATATTAAACTAGATGAAGAACAATATGAAGTTTGATTGACTGTTTAACAAATTATGCTATAATTATATTAATAACGAAGAAGAGGACAAAACTAATTTTAAACAAAGCGACGTAGAAATGGTGCAAGCTACGAACAAATTTAGTTACTACCTTGGAGTTGGTGTATTAAAACTACATCCGGTTAATTACCGTTATCTAATAATTAAGCGCTAGATTAATATCTAGAACTAAGGTGGTACCGCGGAAAATCATTCGTCCTTAGACATTTATTTGTCTAGGGATTTTTATTTTATTAAGAAAGAAGGAATTATAATGATTAAAATTACACTACCAGACGGAACTATAAAAGAATTTAATATAAATACTACACCATTTGATATTGCTTTATCGATATCAGAAGGATTAGCCAAACAAACAAAAGCGGCAGTTTTTAATAATGAATATGTTGAAATTAATCGAGCATTAAAAACTGATGGTTCTCTAAGATTATTAACTAAAAAAGATGAAGAGTTATTAGATGTCTTAAATCACTCAACTAGTCATTTAATGGCAGAAGCGATTACTAATCTTTATAAAGGAGCTAAGTTTGGAGTTGGACCAGCGATAAAAGAAGGTTTTTATTATGATGTTGATTTTGGTGAACATGAAGTTAGCGATGATATTTTAGAAAAAATTGAAAAAGAAATGCATAGACTTGCAAATCTTGGCGAGGAAATTAAAAGAAGAGAAGTATCATACGAAGAAGCAAAAGACATTTTTAAAAATGATGAATATAAATTAGAAATAATAGAGCAATATAAAGATACTGATCTTTCAGTTTATACCCAAGGTAATTTTACTGATCTTTGTCGTGGGGGACATTTAGTAAATACAAGTGAAATTAAACATTTCAAATTATTAAGTATCGCAGGTGCATATTGGCGCGGGGACTCAAATAATAAACAATTAACAAGAATATATGGAACAAGTTTCTTTTCAGCAAAAGATTTAAATAATCATTTAAATGTTTTAGAAGAAAGAAAAGCAAGAGACCATAGAAAATTAGGGAAAGAATTAAACCTTTTCATGATTAGTAATGAAGTTGGTCAAGGACTTCCTTTGTGGCTTCCAAAAGGAGCAACTATTCGCCGTGTAATTGAAAGATATATTACTGATGTTGAATTAAAAGCTGGTTTTGAACATGTTTATACACCAATTATGGCAAAACATGAATTATATATAACATCAGGTCACTGGGGTCATTATCAAGATACAATGTTTCCACCAATTGAAATGCCAGATGGTGAAAAACTAGTTTTAAGACCAATGAACTGTCCACATCATATGATTATCTATAAAGATGAAGTTAGAAGTTATCGTGATTTACCAATTAGAATTGCAGAACTTGGTATGATGCACAGATATGAAAAATCAGGTGCATTATCAGGACTACAAAGAGTAAGAGAAATGACATTAAATGATGCGCATATTTTTGTAAGACCTGACCAAATCCAAGAAGAAATAAGTAGAACAATGCAAATGATAATTAATACTTATGAAGTATTTGGAATTAAGGATTACTACTTTAGACTAAGTTATCGTGATCCAGAAAATACTGAAAAATATTATGATAGTGATGAAATGTGGAATAAAGCAGAATCTACATTAAAAGGGGTAATGGATGAATTAAACTTAAAATATGTAGAAGCAAGCGGTGAAGCAGCATTTTATGGACCAAAAATTGATGTTCAAGTTAAAACAGCAATGGGTAATGAAGAAACATTATCAACTGTACAACTAGACTTTTTACTACCAGAAAGATTTGACTTAACTTATGTTGGAACAGATGGAAAAAATGATCACAGACCAGTAGTAATCCATAGAGGTGTTGTTTCTACTATGGAAAGATTTGTTTCATATTTAATTGAACTTTATAAAGGTGCATTCCCATTTTGGTTAGCACCAGTGCAAGTTAAATTAATTCCTGTTAATTTAGAATTCCATAGTGAGTATACAAAAGAATTAAACGATAAATTTATTAACTTAGGATTTAGAGTTGAAAGTGATTATCGCGATGAAAAATTAGGTTATAAAATTAGAGATGCCCAAACTCAAAAGATTCCTTATCAACTAGTTATAGGTGATAATGAAGTTAAAGAAAATACAGTAACTTACCGTAAATACGGAGAACAAAAACAAGTTACAGTTAGTGTTAATGAATTTATTCAGTTGATGGAAAAAGAATTAAAAAATAAATAGATTTGAGGTGGTCTCGTGCCCAGTAATGAAATAATTAAACTAATTGAACAAATAATTGATAAAAAAACTAATCAAAGTTTAAAAGAATTAGAAGCTATAAAAAGAGTATCAATATTAACGAACAAAGTAGTTGATGTTGAAATTATTTTACCAAGCCTTGATTATGCTGATGAAATTAAAAGAGGGATTGCTAAAATTGTTAAAATAGATTTAGAATATCCAGGTTTAAAAATTAATATTAAACAAGATGAAACTTTAAAAGAATTAGAAAAAGCTAATAATCAAACAATTAAATACTTAGCAATTGCCTCTGGCAAAGGTGGCGTTGGTAAATCAACGGTTGCTGCTAATATTGCTTATGCTTTTAGAAGACTCGGTAAAAGAGTTGGGATTATTGATGTTGATATTTATGGAGCAAGTATACCCTTTGTTTTAAATATGGAAATAAACCCACTTGATTTGGACGACGAAGGTAAAATTATTCCTGCAAATTTTGAAGATATTGAAATCATTTCAACGGAGTTTTTTGTTCCACGTGATAAACCGTTAATGTGGCGGGCACCAATAGCAAGCCAAATGACAAAAATGTTTTTTGATTCCGTTTCATGGCATGAAAAAATTGATTTAGTGATTATTGATATGCCACCAGGAACTGGTGATATAGCAATTGATGTTAGAGAATTAGTTCCTAAAAGCGATATGATAATAGTAACAACCCCAAATATAGCAGCATCTAATATAGCTGTTAAAGCAGGGCTTGGATCAAAAGAATTAGGTCATAATGTAATAGGAGTAATTGAAAACATGAGTTTTTATTACAATGAATGTAGTAAAGAAAAAGACTATCTTTTTGGTAAAGGTGGCGGCAAATTAGTTGCTCAAAAAGTTGGTGCTGACCTACTTGCTGAAATACCAATTAGTAAAATAGATAATAAAGATGTAATATTTGATATGTCAACTATCCAAGGTAAAACTTATCTTCAAATAGCTAGAAGCTATATTGAGAAAAATAATTTATAAAAATTGCTTGTTTATTATATGAAAATATGTATAATATATATAGTATAATAAACAAATGGGACTATAGCTCAGGGGGAGAGCGCTTGCTTGACGTGCAAGAAGTCGTAGGTTCAAATCCTACTAGTCCCACCATTTTTTGACATTTAACAAGATTTCTATTGAGGTCTTGTTTTTTATTTTTCAAAATATAAATTGACAAAATTACTAATTTACTATAATATAATAATAACGGCAACACTATAGGCAGTCCGCAATAAAATGCGTTGATGTTCCCTGTTGCGACCACCCCTCATTTTTTGAGGGGTTTTCTTTTTTAACAAAATGTTTTTTAATCAATTTAGAAATTAGCTATATTATGGTTTATAAAGAATGTTTAAGATTTCCTTAAATACTA
>DURF01000194.1 GCA_012837395.1 Acholeplasma sp.
AAACCAAGAAGCATTAGAAATAATTGGTGTTTCTAATCAGTCATTAGAAAAAACAATTGAAAATGCATATAAATTTGGTATATTAGGCGCAAAACTAACTGGTGGCGGTATGGGTGGTTGTGTTATTGGAATAACAGAAACACTAAATACCGCCAACAATATAATAAACAAGTTTAAATCATTAAATATTAATGTATGGCTATATAGATTAGGAGAATTAAATGAAAGCTAGAGCGTATGTAAATTTCGCTTTAATTAAATATTGGGGAAAAAAGGACGAAAAACTAAGACTACCTTTTCAGGCTAGTCTTTCTTTTACAATTGATAAGTTATTTACTGATACTAAAGTAACAGTGAATAAAAAATTAATTAAAGATAAAATCACGATAAATGGTATAAGTGATGAAAGGTTAAACAAAAGAGTTATTCAACACTTAAATTTAATTAGAAGTAAATATAATATAAAAGACTATGTTGAAGTAACATCAGTTAATAATGTTCCAACATCTGCGGGTCTTGCTTCAAGTGCTAGTAGTTTTGCAGCACTAACGCTAGCTGCAACGAAAGCATTTAATTTAAATCTTTCAAAAGAAGAGTTATCAAGACTTTCTAGATATGCAAGTGGGTCTGCAAGTAGATCCATATTTGGGAATTTTGCAATATGGGACGTTGGAGACGATAAAACAAGCATAGCAAGACCAATTGATATTAACTGGCCAGAATTTAAAATTATTGTTCTTATGATTGATAAATCTAAAAAACCTGCAAGTAGTACTGATGCGATGAAAGAATCAGTTGAAAACAAACTGCTTTATGATGAGTGGGTTAAACAAAGTAAAATCGATTTAGACAAGATGTTAATTGCTCTTAACAATAAAGATATTAAATCAGTTGGTGAAATTGCAGAGAAAAATGCTAATCACATGCATGACTTAATCGAATCAACCGGTATTACCTATAAAACTAAAGAAAGCCTAAAAGCGATTGATAAAATTCACGAATTAAGAACAAAAGGTGTATTAGCTTATTACACCATGGATGCAGGACCTAATATTAAAATTATAACAATAGATAGTGAAGTTAATAAAATAGTTGATTATTTTAATGAATATGAAACCATTGTATGTAGTAAAGGAAAGGATGCCCATATTGTTCTAAATTAGAGCAAAATGAGCATCTTTTCATATATTAAACTTAAAACCAACTATTATATCGTTAAAAAGGGATATTTTATACCTTATTTGAATTTAATTTTAGAATATAGTCGATTTAGTTACATGTTTTTTAAAAAACAACATCAATTTCTGGAATGTAGTGAAAATGAATAAACTACCAAAATTGTGATAAAAACAGTTTTTAAAGACCAAAAAGTGTGATAAAGTATATTAAAAATACAATAAATATGTGATAAAAGTCTTGTAAACGGGACAACTGACGTGTATAATTAGATTACCGGAGGTGAGTTCAATGTATTTAAAAAGAAAGATAGATAAGTATTTATTAGATTGGAAAAATAACCCAAACAAAAAGCCATTAATTATTAAAGGGGCTAGACAAATTGGTAAAACAGAATCAATTTTGAAGTTTGCAAATGATAACTATAACAATGTTATTTATATAAACTTTATTGAAGAACCAATTTACAAAGGTATAACTGAGGCAGGTTATTCAGTTGATGAAATAATTAAAAATATTTCAAGAATTGATCCTAATAAAAAATTTAGTAACTTTAAAGATACGATTATTATTTTTGATGAAATCCAAGACTTTATTGATATATCAACATCACTTAAGTTTTTTAAAATTGATGGAAGGTTTGACGTTATTTGTAGCGGCTCTATGTTGGGTATAAACTATAATAAAATTTCAAGTGTTAGTACTGGATATAAAACTGATTGTGAAATGAACTCACTAGACTTTGAAGAGTTTTTGTGGGCGAAAGGTTACAGTGAAACTGTTAGAGATGAATTTTTAAATAAAATGTTAAATCAAAATGCTTTTTCTGAACTTGAATTGAAAATATATTTTGATTTATTTTTAGATTTTACAATTTTAGGAGGTATGCCGGAAATTGTAAAATCGTACATCCAAAACAAAACATTTGAGGGAACTTTAGAAAATCAAAAACAAATTGTTGAAGATTATCGCCAAGACATCCATAAATATACTGAAGGTGTTGATAAAACAAGACTTATTAATCTTTATAATCACATACCTGTCCAATTAGCTCAAGAAAATAAAAAATTCCAGTTTTCTAAACTTAATAAAAATGCTAGATACCGTGAATATCAGGGGACAGTTGAGTGGCTAGAAGCAGCTGGTATGATTAATGTTTGTTATAACTTAAATAGTTTGAGTTTACCAATTAAAGGAAACTATAAACCCAACGAATTTAAAATATACTTAAAAGATTCAGGCCTTTTAGTCTCACAGTTAGATGATGAATCTCAAATGGATTTAAGAGTTAATAAAAACTTAGGAGTTTATAAAGGGGCACTTTATGAAAATATAGTTGCAGAAGCATTTATAAAAAGTGGTCTTGAATTATATTACTATAACAATACAAGCAAACAAATAGAATTAGACTTTGTTTTAAGATCGAAAGATAATATTGTACCAATTGAAGTAAAAGCAAGCACTGGCACAATAAAATCAATTAATAAAGTAATTGATGATAACTTATATAATGAAATCAACTATGGAATTAAACTAGCTAGGAAAAACATTGGTTTTAATGTTAAAGTTTACACATTCCCATATTTTCTAGCATTTATTTTAAAAGATTACTTAAAAATAAAAAAATAGGAGGATTCAAAAATGGACTCAAAATTTACAGGTGGACTATTAGGATTAATAGGTGTATCTTTGGTACAAGTTTTACTAATAGTATTTACTTTGGGGCT
>DURF01000195.1 GCA_012837395.1 Acholeplasma sp.
ATTAGTTGTTTGTGGCTTCTTTATTGCTAGCACAATTGATTTAAAGGCGGCACCAACAGTTGTTTCGTTAAAATACCCAGGATCAACAAGCTATATGACTGATGAAAATCAGGCAGCTCTTCTTGGATTAGATGACACATTGTTTTCGGTAAAAGGAATTCAAAAAGCAGCCAATCAAAATGTTTATATAGCAGCTGATCAATTGAGGCTTTATTATGGGGCCGGTGAAAACGGAAACCTATTAGAGATTGCGGTCGTAGTTGGGCATAAAATTATTAATATTGAATATACGATGACTTCAACCAGTTATGCTCCAACAGTAGAAACTATAGTTGATGGAGGCGCGCCTGTAACCCACTCTAATTATGGAACAAGTATAGAAATTTCGGGAATTTCCGCAAATAGCATAACAATTCAAAATGTCCACTCAACAAACGAGCAATTACATTTGTCAAACATTAAAATAACTTATATTGTTGAAGCCGGAGCAATAGAAAGAATTGAAGGAGCGCAAATTAGAACAGAAGGAACGCAAGGGTTAAGATTTAGCGCAAAAGTTAATGATGCTGCAAGCGTTCAAGAAAAAGGTTTTTATCTATTAAAAGGAGTAGCAACACTTTTAGATTTAGAGGAGGCAATAGCTGAGGCAGATCCTATTACAGGAGCGATGTCGTTTAACGGAAAATCAGTATTCAAGGTAGTTGTTTCAGGAAAGACACCAGAAAATGAGTTTAGTGTTGTATTAACCGGAATTCCTGAAAAAGGGTATATGGATGACATTACAGTAATAGCTTATGCTACACTTACAAATAGTGAAGATTTGTATGTTCTTCCGGTAACAAGATCGATTGGCAGAGTTGCAATATTGATGGAGCAAGCAGGCGATCCGTTGCCGCAAGGAGTACAAAATGTTCTTACATCACTTGGGAATTTTAAGAGAGCACGTTATGTTGGCGATAATTATGAGGTTACAAAAGGCTTGAAAGATGCAACAAATAACTATATAGAAGATTTAAGTCCATATGAACTATATGCACCAGAAGTTACAGAAATTACATTACCAACACCAGCAGCAAGAGAGGGATATACTTTTGGAGGTTGGTACAACAATAGTTCACATGGTGGTGATCCAATTACAACAGTTGCAACATCTAGTATAACAGGAACACATATGTATTATGGTAAGTGGACATTAAACACTTATACTGTGACATTTAATGCTAATGGTGGCGGGCCAACACCAGATCAACAAACGATTAATCATGGAGAAACAGCTACCGAACCAGCAGCTCCAACAAAACCAGGAGAGTATTTTGGCGGATGGCTATTAGATGGTTCTGAGTTTAACTTTAGTACACCAATTACAGGTAATATAACATTATATGCAAAATGGAATACAACACCTTTACTATATTCGTATGATTTTACAGATGGTGGAGACAATGATAATAGCGCTTATAGCGGAATAAACCTTATAACAAAAGTTTCATATGCAAGTGATAATCCAGGCGGAACAACAGGAACAACATCTTGGACAGCAAACCGCGCAAACTTGCAATTAACAACTGAAACAAGATTAGGCGAAGACGAGGAAGTATTAGCTAATATTTATACAAACTTTACATATACTGAAACGTTAACAAAAGTAGAAGTGTTAGGAGCATATAAATTTGGAACACAAAGCGCTGTAACTGGCATATATTTACAAATATCGACAGATGGAGTAAACTGGACAACAATAGCAACAGCAGAAGGCGTTACAGGAACAGCAGCGACAATAGTTTTTGATGGATTAAGTATTGTTGCAGGCAATCATATAAGAATCGCAGTTCAAATTACTGGAACACCAAGCAAAAACTCTGGTTTAGCATTTAATGGTATTAAAGTTTACGGCACATCAAATTAAAAAGATTTAATAAAAGAATAAAGATAAAGATTGTAAAAGAGTTGTTTATTTACAATCTTTTCTTTTTTAAGTTAGTTAAGTATGATAATATAAGGGTAATATGAGGAGGATTGAATAATGAGAAAAGTTAATAAGATAATTAGTTCTTTATTATTAGTTGTTTGTGGCTTTTTATTGCTAGTATGATTAATGTAAGAGCGGCAACCCAAGTTGTAGCAGCATATACAGGTACAACTAAAAATATGGTAGAGAATGAAAATAATGCTGC
>DURF01000196.1 GCA_012837395.1 Acholeplasma sp.
AAAGAGACATTGAATTAGAAATTAGAGAACCATTATCACAAATGGGTGATTCTTTAGTTGTTGTACAAGATGAAGACTTATTAAAAGTTCACGTACATACAAATCAACCAGGTGTTGCTTTAACACTTGCTCAAAAGTATGGTGACTTACAAACTATTAAAGTAGATAATATGAGAAATCAACATAGTTCAATTATGAATGATGAAGTTGAGGCTCAACCTAAAAAATCAAAAGAAGTTTCTAAATATGCAATTTTAGCAGTTGCTTCAGGAACAGGAATTAGAGATGCATTTTTAGAACTAGGTGTTGATAAAGTTATTGAAGGTGGACAAACAATGAACCCATCAGCTGAAGACTTTGTTAATGCTATTGATGAGTTAAATGCAGAAAATATTTTAATTTTACCAAATAACTCAAATATTATCTTAACCGCAGAACAAACAAAAGAATTATTACCAGAATTAAATATTAGAGTAGTAAAAAGTAAAAATATTGCACAAGGTTATAGTTCGTTAATAGCATTTGACCCAACTATGGAAATAGATGATAACGTTCTTGAAATGATGGATGCAATTAATAACATGAAGTCTGGTGAAGTTACTTATGCAATTAGAGATACCGAGTTAAACGGTGTAAAAATTACTAAAGATGACTTTATTGGAATTGCAGCAAACGAAATTAAAGTATCAACCAACAGCAAAGTAACAACTACAGAAGAACTATTAAAATTATTAATAGATGATGAAAGCGAAATCGCAACTATTTTCTTCGGTAATGATGTTACAGAAGATGAATTAGATGATGTTGTAAGTTTTGTTAATAAACTTGCACCAGATATCGAAATTGAATTAGTTGAAGGTAAACAAGATATTTATTCATTTATAATTGCAGTAGAATAATAATATAATTTATATAATAATAATTAGCTCTAGAACATTTGTTTTAGAGCTTTTTTAGTTTTCCAGCAACTAAAAGTTGCGTGACAAACAAAATATCTTTATATATAATTGAAAGTGTAAGGAGGTTAGTCGATGATTGATTTTAAAAAGGTAGGTAACAAAATATCAAAATATCGTAAAAATAATAACTTAACCCAAGATGATTTGGCCGAAAAGTTGTTTGTAACAAGACAACTTGTATCAAAATGGGAAAATGGCACCGGAATTCCATCAATAGACGTATTGTTAGAATTATCAAAAATATTTAATGTGACTTTTGAAGATATTTTGTGTTTAAATGACGAAAAGACTATTAACAATGATGATATTTTTCAAGGTAGAAATAGAATGTTTGTCATCCAATCTATCATAAGGAAAGAAATAATTGTTAATCTTCCAAACATATTTTATCAACTTTCTCCGGTTGAAAGAATGATCATTTTAAAAGAAATAAAAGAAGGTGAGTTAACTTGTGATTTAGATGAACTATTTCCAAAACTTACACCAGGAGAACAAATTTATTTAAAAAGGAAGGAAAAATAAAAGATATTAAAAAAAGTAATTATTAATGGAAAAGAAGTTTTTGAACCGATAAGTTTTGAAGATGCATTAAAATATGATAATCATAATAATCTGATTTTTACAGATGAAGATGAAGAAGAAGACTTTTATGATAAATTATCTGAACTAGAAGAATTAAAGGAACAAACTTCAGATGAAAGTTTAAATGAAGAAGTAGAACAAGATGAAGAAACTCAAGCAGAATTTAAAAAAGGCTTTGGTTTTAATTTTGAAAATTTTGGTGAAATATTTGGATCATTTTTCCAAAAATCAAACAAAATGTCAAAAAGCAGTAATATAATTGCAGCTCTCCCTTTTTTAAGTGAAGAAGATATTCATAAAATTGTTGAAGAAATTTTACAAAACAGCGAAGAATACAAAGATTTAAACTTGGTTGCTCTTATGCCGTTTTTATCAAAAAGTGATCGTGATGCACTATTTATGAAATTTGTTGTTGAAACTGAAAGTGACAATCATAAATATATTTATGGAATTGCTCCTTTTGTTTCAAGTGAATGTATGTCAAAGTTTGTTG
>DURF01000197.1 GCA_012837395.1 Acholeplasma sp.
AGAAATGCTTTGTTAAAAAACATTTCACTAGATGATGACTTAACGTTTCTAAATATCTTAGGTAATCAGTTATATGAAGTTGGTATTAAAGTAATTGAACAAAGAAGTGAGTTTATTAAGTTACTTAACGAACAAACTAAATTAGTATACAAAGATTTAAGTAGTAATGAGATAAACGTTCTTTATCAACCAAGTGTTGATAAAGAAGCCTTTATGAAACATATTACTAAAAACCAAAAACAAGACATTTTATATCAAACAACTAATGTTGGACCACATCGTGATGACTTCTTAGTTAAGTATAATGGGAATAACGCCGTTAATAGTTCACAAGGTGAAATAAGATTAATGGTTATAGCTATTAAACTAGGATTATTAAAAGTAATTAAAAACGCAGTTAATGAAGATGTTATTTTATTATTAGATGATGTCTTAAGTGAACTAGATCAAAGAAGACAAAAAGTCATCTTAGATAAACTACCTAAAGATATTCAAATTATTATGAATAGCGCAATAAAAATTAAAAGTGACAAAATTGATATTATAACGTTAAAAGGAGATAAGGAAAACAATGAATGAAAAAAAGTATGATGCCTCGAATATACAAATATTAGAAGGCTTAGAGCCAGTTCGCAAAAGACCTGGAATGTACATTGGAACAACCGGTTCTGATGGATTCCACCACTTAGTGTGGGAAATTGTTGATAACTCAATTGATGAAGCACTAGCGGGTTATGCTAGTGAAATAACACTTGAAATACTACCTAATGAAGTTATTAAAGTTACTGATGATGGTCGTGGTATTCCAGTTGATATTCATCCACATACAAACAGACCAGCAGTTGAAACTATTATGACAACACTTCACTCAGGTGGTAAGTTTGATGGCGACTCATATAAAGTCTCTGGTGGGCTGCACGGTGTTGGTGCAGCAGTGGTTAACGCTCTTTCTGAATGGTTTATTGTAGAAGTACATAGAAACAATAAAGCCTACCTACAAAGATTTGAACGTGGTATACCTGTTGGTGATTTAAAAGAGTGTGGTGAGAGTAACCACGCAGGAACTATTATTGAGTTTAAGTTTGATCCAGAAATTTTTACTGAAACTACGTCGTATGACTTTGAAAGATTAAGACAAAGAATTCAACAACTAGCATTTTTAAATAGAGGTATTAAAATATCAATAATCGATAGAAGAACAGTAGAACCTGTAAGTCATACATATTTATATGAAGGTGGATTAGTTGAATATGCTGAGTTTTTAAATGCAGGAAAAGCTAAAGTAAACCAAAATTTATTTTATGTTGAAAAAATGGTTGATGAAATAAATGTTGAAATAACAATTCAATATAATGATACGTATAATGAAAATATATATTCTTTCGCTAATAACATTCCAACTCGTGAAGGTGGAATGCATGAAGATGGATTTAAAATGGCTTTAACAAGAATTTTAAATAATTATGCTAAAGATAATAAACTAGTTAAAGATGATGAGTCTTTTGTTGGTGAAGATACAAGAGAAGGACTAGTAACAATTATTTCTATTAAACACCCTGATCCACAATTTGAAGGACAAACTAAAACTAAATTAGGTAATACTGAAGTTAGACAAATAACATCACAAGTTTTAGGTGAAGGTTTAGAAAGATTTTTAATGGAGCATCCTGGTGATGCTAAACAAATAATTGAAAAAGTTAAAATGGCGAGACTTTCAAGAATTGCTGCGAGAAAAGCTCGAGAAGCAACTCGTCGTAAAAACCCACTTGATCAATTAGGGTTTGCAAGTAAACTTGCAGATTGTAGAACTAAAGATGCAACTCGTGCAGAACTATACATCGTGGAAGGGGACTCAGCTGGTGGATCAGCCAAGCAAGGTCGTGAATCAGAATTTCAAGCAATTCTTCCACTACGTGGTAAAGTTTTAAACGTTGAAAAAGCAAATATTGAAAGAGTATTATCAAACCAAGAAATCTTAACACTCTTCCAAGCGATTGGTACGGGATTTGGTGATGAGTTTGATGGAGATAAAGCAAGATATCATAAAATTGTTATTATGACGGATGCTGACGTTGACGGTGCTCATATTAGAACACTACTATTAACATTCTTCTATCGCTATTTAAGACCATTAATTGAATTAGGATATATTTATTTTGCTCAACCACCATTATATAAAATTTCACAAGGTAGAAGAGAAGAATATGTTTATAGTGATGAAGAGTTAATAGAAACATTAGAAACATTTGGTGAAAGATACCAAATTCAAAGATATAAAGGGTTAGGGGAAATGAACCCTGAACAATTATGGGATACAACAATGAATCCAGAAACAAGAACGCTTCTAAGAGTATCATTAAAAGATGCGATGGATGCTGATCAAGTATTTACTATGTTAATGGGTGAAGAAGTTGAACCAAGAAAAGAATTTATTCAAAGTAATGCGGAATACGCATCAGATATCGATATTTAAGAAGGGGGATTAAGAAATGTCAGAAAATAAAGAAATTATTATTGATGATGAAGTAGAAATTGAACATGATCATGGTCATATAAAAGAAGTTAATATTTCTCAAGAAATGAAAAAATCCTTCTTAAGCTATGCGATGAGTGTTATCGTTTCACGTGCACTTCCAGATGTTAGAGATGGATTAAAACCAGTTCAAAGAAGAATTTTATATGGAATGAATGAACTTGGTGTTTATAGTAACACTGCATATAAAAAGAGCGCTCGTATTGTTGGGGATGTTATGGGTAAGTATCACCCACATGGAGATTCAAGTATTTATGATACGATGGTAAGAATGGCTCAAGACTTTAGCTATCGCTATATGTTAGTAGATGGTCATGGTAACTTTGGTTCTGTTGACGGTGATAGTGCAGCTGCGATGCGTTATACTGAGGCAAGAATGAGTAAAATCGCAATGGAGATGTTAAGAGACATTGACAAAAACACAGTTAACTATATTGATAACTACGATAGTAGTGAAAAAGAACCAGCAATATTACCAGCAAGATTTCCTAACTTGCTTGTCAATGGTTCAACTGGTATTGCGGTTGGGATGGCAACAAATATTCCACCACATAACTTATCGGAAGTTATTGATGGAATAATTGCTTATAAAGAAAATAAAGATATTACAGTAACAGAATTAATGCAATATATTAAAGGACCAGATTTTCCAACTGGTGCTGAAATATTAGGCATGAGCGGACTACGCCAAGCTTATGAAACTGGTCGTGGTACGATTGCAATGCGTGCTAAAGCAGAAATTGTAGAACGCAAAAACAATCGTCAAAGTATTATTATTACAGAAATTCCTTACCAAGTTAATAAAACAGCATTAATTGAGCGAATTGCATACATTGCAAAAGAAGGCTTAATAGATGGGATTACTGAACTACGTGATGAGTCAAATAGGAAGGGTATGCGAATAGTAATTGATTTAAGAAGAGATGTTATTGCAGAGGTTATGTTAAATAACTTATACAAACAAACTCAATTACAAAAATCATTCGGCTTTAATATGATTGCACTTGTTGATAATAAACCAGTTATGGTTGGATTAAAAGATATTATTAGTAATTACTTCACATTCCAAATGGAAGTAATTTTAAGAAGAACTCAGTTCGACTTAGAAAAAGCTGAAGCAAGAGCGCATTTGCTAGAAGCTTTTGTTGTTGTTTTAAATGATATCGATAGAGCAATTGAAATAATTAGAGGCTCACAAACAGGAGAAATTGCTAGAAATGCATTAATCGAAGAATATAACTTTGATGAAATCCAGGCTAGAGCAATTCTAGATATGAGACTCCAAAGATTAACTGGACTTGAAATTGAAAAGATTAAAGAAGAAGCCGAAGACATTAGATTAAAAATTATTGAATATAAAGAAATTATCGCAAGCGATGATTTAAAAGAATCAATTTTAATTGATGAGTTAACAGAAATTAAAAATAAATATGGTGACGCTCGTAAATCTGAAATTAATCTACACGATGATTTATCAATTGAAGATGAAGACTTAATTCCAGTTGAAGATGTTATTATAACTGTTACAAACAAAGGCTACATCAAACGTATGAAAGTTGATGCTTACCGTGCTCAAAACCGTGGTGGAGTAGGGCTAGCTGGTATTAAAGTTCATGATGATGACTTTGTTGAACACATTCAAATGACATCAACTCATGATTTCCACTTATTCTTTACTAATAAAGGAAGAGTATATAAGATTAAAGGGTATCAAATCCCAGAAGCAAGCCGTACTGCTAAGGGACTTCCAATTGTCAATCTTCTTAACTTAGATGAAGATGAAACACTTGCTTCATTTACAAGTGTCAAATCATTTGAAGATGAAAACAAATACTTATTCTTTATTACTAAAAAAGGTATTGTAAAAAGAACACCAGTTGTTGATTACCAAAACATTAGAACAAACGGTATTATCGCACTTACCCTAAGAGAAGACGACGAATTAATTGTTGTTGGAGTAACTGATGGAACTAAAGATGTTATCCTAGGTTCAAGTAACGGTAACGCAATTAGATTTAATGAAACAGACGCTAGATCAATGGGTAGAACTGCTATGGGTGTTAAGGGTATGAATATTAAAGATACTGATTCAATCATCGGTGGTGCAGTAATTGATTCTAATGAAGATGAAGTATTAGTTGTAACTGAAAGAGGTTATGGTAAACGTACTAGTGCAGCTGAATACCGCCCACAAAACCGTGGTGGTAAAGGTGTTAAAACAATTAACATAACAGAAAAAAATGGTGCACCAAAAGCTCTAAGAGTTGTAAGTGTTGATGATGACATCATCGCAGTTACAAACAAAGGAATAGTAATAAGAACAGCAATTGAACAAATTGCTAAAACCGGTAGAGCAACCCAAGGTGTAAGAGTTATTAACTTAAGAAAAGACAACGAAGTAGCAACTATCGCAATCGTTCCTAAAGATGAAAAAGAAGATGAAGAAGTACTAAATGAAACAACAGTCACACAAGAACAATTAGATTTAGGTAATAACGAAAAACAAGTAAAAGAGTTAGAACCAGTTGAAGAAGAAACAACTGAAGTAACAACTAAAGACTTATTTGAAGAATAATTTAAACTAAAAGCGAGGAGAAATTCTCGCTTTTGCTTATAATTAAATATATTTAACACAAAACTTCTTTTTAGAGTTGCTAGAGCGTTAAACAAAAAAATAAGTATAAAGGTGGAATAGTGAAATGAAGAAACATTTAAAAAGCACTAACGATAGAAATTTTAAAATATAAAGTCACAGATGTTTTTGGTTATTTAAAAAATAATCTAAAACATCTGTTTTCTTTTAACCAATAAAATAATATAGAAAATCATATAAGAGTAAAGTAAGATGAATAATCATTCATAGTATTGATTGTTAAAATACTTTGAATTACAAATATAATATTATATAATTAAAGAACTTCAAAGAAAGGAAAAAATATAATGAAAAGATTTTTTAGAATTTTACTCGTATTCGCATTAATGTTAACTTTGGCAGCATGTAATAAAGAAGCTGGATTTCCAGAAGTTAACGATAATGATAAAGTTGATTTAACATATGATGATGTTTTAGATGAGTTTGATGGTGTAGCTATGGACAATCAAGTTCTAAAAATAGAACTTGATGCAGATATAGAAGCAGAGGGATTAAATGTCTCACTAGATGGTAGTGCACACTTTGGATCAGGTGCGGTAATGCTAAATTTAAAACTAGCAGGAGATATGCCAGAAGGTAACTTAGACGGAGAAGCAACTATTTATGCTAATAATACAGGTCTATATTTTGATGGTGCAGTTGATATTGATGCTGAGGGCATGAAAATGTCTATTGAGGGAAAATATAAATTGGATGATATGGTTGAAGGTTTCTTTGATGAAGATGTTGATTTAAATGAATTTTTAGAACTTGACTTTACAGAAATGTTTGCAGATGAACAATTCAAAAAGTTAGTAGAAGAATATGAAGGACTTACTTTTTATAAAAATGGTAACAAGTTCCAACTAAAACTAATTGTAACAAATGAGTTATTACTTGCTAATAAGGAGTTATTGTTAGAATTACTTGACATGGGTGAGCCAACTGATGGCCAAGAAATTGACTTAGAGTTTGTCTTAACGATTGAAGATAAGAAATTAACTGCTCTAGGAGTTAGACTTGATCTAACAGATCCAACCGAAGATTTAAAAGTTAGTTTAACACTAACAGCTAATGTTGTAAGTGAAATGCCAGAATTCCCAACTGACTTAGAAGAATATGAACCATTCGATATGATGAGTTTATTTATGGAAGAATAATAATTAAAACTATAAATATATAAAACAGGGTAAAATTCTTAATTTGAATTTTACCCTTATTTCTTTTTAATCATATTTAAATTATTTCTACTCTAAATCAAGATGTTCCAAAGTTAAATCACTTGCGACATATATGCGCCAGTTTTTACGATTTGGGTTCCAATCATATATAACACCGTATATATCAACTTGAATACTTTCAAAGTCTGGATGTAATTCATAGTCTATTAAAAAGTCATCTAATTCTTCAACATCATTTTTAAAGTATAAACCGTTATTAATATATTGAGTATTATTTTTAGTATATGTTTCATTAACAGTTAATGCATAATCCGATTTGCTTGAGTTATGATCATCAAGTTGAAGATAACCAGTTACTTTAAGCATTGATTGAAGATAGCCATTAATAATGTTATCTTTAAAGTTTTCTTTTTCTAAATTAATAATTTCCTCTAAAGTAACTGTTTTAACTTCAATATTACTAATTGGCTCTTCGTTACTTAATCTTTTAATGTTTGAAGTAAGTTTACTTACTTCAAAGGTTGGAATATATTGATAAACCTTAAAATATCCAGTTATTTCATAGACAGTATTTGGAGCAGTATAGTTATGCATATAATCCCCATGAAGCTTAATGAAACTTTTACCATCAGTAATATAAACTAGTTTTGTTTCATTTGCTACATCCATATAAACAGTTCCCTTAATAGTTACAGAGTAAGAACTAGTTGCTGTTCCTTTAGCATCTAGTTCAAGCATAGCAATTAAGCCATATAAATCATCAAAGTCTTCAATTACTTGATTCTCATAAGTGGCCATATGTTGTCCAATATCATATAAATAGTTTTCACCACTACTATACCATTCATCTTTATTCCAAGTAGTAGTAGGGGCTGTAACATCATAATGTCTAATTAAGGTGTTATTTGCAGTTCCGCTATAATCATCTACAAACCAACCATCATTAGTTTCTGGATATTCACCGATAACACCAAAGACATCAATAATCTTATCATTTTTAGTTAAAGCAATCGCATGTCTACCATTAAAGAAAGCAACTTCACTTGCTAAATCACCATGCTCTTTAATTTCATCAAGTGAATAAGGTGCATAAACAATATAAACATCATTTGGGTTTAGAATGCCACTAAGTGCTTGAACATACTTTGGCTCTAATTCACCATTTGCATATAACTCTAGCTTATATGCACTTAAATGAACATCATGATCTAACCCGTTATATATTTCAATATATTTTGAATCATTAAAAGCGCCACTACCTTCAAAATATTCAGAAATATATAAATCAGGAACTCTTTCTTCTTCCTCTTCAGGAAGTGGAGCTTCATAATAAGCCATTTCATGAATTCCTAAATTACTATAATCTTCAAGTCCTAAGACAAGCCACTCAGATTCAGTCCATGTATTATTAGGTCCATATACATTAGGTTTTCTAATGATTGTATTATCTTTAGTTGCATCAACTACATCACCAATATCATAACCATCTGATACTTGTTCATCTAAATTTCCAACAACATCAATTAAAACATCATTTTTATAAAGTGCTATCGGGTCATTTCCATTAAAGGAAATGACTACATCACTAACACTACCTTTATCTTTAATAGTAGTATTAGCACTACTATTATAAACTACATAAATTTCTCCATCTTTTAAAGTGCCACTTAAATTTAATTCATATTGAGCAGGTTGATTACCGTTATTAAATAATTTCAAAGAATAATTAGAAAGATTAACACTTTCTCCAGTCCCATTAAAGATTTCAATATATTTATTATAATTCTTTCCTTCAGAGTATTCACTAATAAATAAATCACCAGCAAACATCTTATCAGGTGCTTTAACTTCAAAGTTGATTGATTTATCAACATCTTTGAAAGTTAAAGTAACAATAAATGTTCCAACTTCA
>DURF01000020.1 GCA_012837395.1 Acholeplasma sp.
AATTTGTTTTATAAAAAATAAATAAAAAAAGTACTTATGGGACCCAAAATGGCCTAAAAAGGAGAAAGAAAAATGAATAGAAACAAGCAAGTCTACGAACTAGTGTTGACTTCAATTATTGGAGCGATAATATTGTTCTTAGCAATAATTCCTAATGTAGGATTTATTCAAATTTTACCAGGAGTGGCAGTTACAATTATGCATATTCCAGTTATTATTGGTGTCTTTTTACTAAGTTTAAAATATAGTTTAGTATTGGGATTCCTATTTGGTTTAGGCTCATTTATTGTAGCTCTAACAAGACCTGCAACACCATTTGATATGGCATTTCAAAATCCGTTAATATCAATTCTACCAAGAATACTATTTGCAGGGGTTGCGTTTTATATCGCTAAAGGATTTAAAAAATTAGCAGTACTAAAATTTGGTAAATTAACAATTTTTGGTATTATTTCAGTTGTATCAGCAGTTGGACTATTCTTTGGTGTAAATCAAATAACTAGTCAGTTTACATACCGTAAACATACTGATACAACTAACCAAATTAATCAATTAAAAGGCGAAGTCTTTTTACTTGAAAATGATGATGAAGTAATAGAAATAATTAATGAATCCAAAAATAACAAAGCAGCTGAAAAAGACTTAATGGTTCATTTTAATGTTAGTGTAAATATTGCTAAAGCGGTTATTGAACTTAATTTAGCTGATATGACGGATTTAGAGTTAACTAATGCAATTAATGAAAGAAATAGTAAGATAACAACTTTAGAATCAGAAGTAGATTATATTTTAACAACTGCTAATGAAAACTTTAGAAAAGCAAGAATGTTTACTATTCCAATTTCAATAGTTTTAATTATCGGTTTAGTTGTTCTTTATTATATCTTTACATTAAAACGTGACCATGAACATACATATGTATCATCAGTCTTTATTTTAGCGACACTAGCACATACCATATTAGTAATTGGTTCGGTTGTTATTTTTAACCCTCAATCATTTAAAGATACATTTGGAGATCAAAATATCTTACTTATTATTTATATGATTGCAGCCTTTAACGGAATTGTTGAAGCTTTTGTTGGTGCTTTAATAGGAACTCCAGTAGCAACTGCCTCACTACTTAGACAAGAAAGGGATTAAAAATGATTTTATTAATTGATGTTGGTAATACAACAATAAATATGGCTTTATCACAAAATAATAGAATATTAAAAACAGCAATGATTAACACTAATTTAAACAAAACTGCGGATGAATACTATATTAATTTAAATATCTTATTTGAACTAACAAAAATTAAAGATATTATTATTTCATCGGTGGTACCTATAGTTACAAAAGAGTTAGTCGATCTATCTAAAAAACATTTTAAAATAGATCCTTTAGTTATTCAACAAAAAGTTAAAACTGGTGTTAATGTTTTAACTGATAACCCTAGAGAAGTTGGTGCTGATTTAATTGCGGTTGCTGCAGCATTAGTTCAAAATAATAAATCATATTTAATTATTGATCTAGGAACAGCAACTAAATACATTTATGTTAAAAATAACGCCATTACTGGCGTAATTATTACACCGGGCGTTGAAGTTTCAATTAAAGCTTTAGTTGGTAATACGGCATTACTACCTAATATCGATATTTTAGTGCCTAGGAAGGTTTTAGGCAGTAATACGATAGAATGTATGCAATCAGGTGTTACATACGGTACAGCAGCACAAGTTGATGGATTAATTGATACGGTTAAAGCTGAAGTTAAAGAAGACTTTGAAATTGTAACTACTGGTGGGCTTGCTAAAGTAATTAATCCACTTATTAGACATGAAATTATTGATAATCCGTTATTAATATTTGAAGGTTTATTAAAAATATATAATTTAAATAGATAGGAGATTTAAAATGTTAAAGACAAGAAGAGAAAAGTATCTAAATTTAGTTGATGAGGGAAGTATTTCAATCTTTTTCTCTGGAAGAGCAATGCATAAATCAAATGATCAGTTCTTTCCTTTTAGTGTTAATAGAAACTTTTTCTATTTAACTAATATTGAACAAGAAGATGTCATTTTAGTAGTTGTAAAAGGAAAGGAAAAGACCGATTCATTTTTATTTATGGAAAAAGTTGATCCAATTAAAGCCTTATGGGATGGAGCAACTCTTTCATTTGAAGAAGCAAGCAATTTATCAAATATTGAATTAAGTAATATAAAAGATATTACAACATTTGATACTTTTATTAATCAATTATTAGGTTTAAGTAGAGCAGCTAGTTTTGGAAGTATTAATACTTTATATTTTGATTTAGAAAAGCCAAGATTTAGTGATTACTTAACTGAAACAGAATTTAGAGCTAATAAATTTAAAAAGTTATATCCAGCTATTAATATTGAAAACTCATATAAACATTTAACAAGACTTAGAATGGTTAAAGATGAATTAGAAGTTAAAGAAACTCTTAAAGCAATTGATATAACTAAAACTGCATTAAATCATTTAATGAAAACTTTAAAACCAGGTTTAAATGAATTTGAAATAGAAGCTGAATATAATTATATTTTAAATAAAAATAACGTTGAACCATCATTTAATACAATAGCTGCAGCTGGTAAAAATGCAACCATCCTTCATTATGTCGATAATAACGAAGTTATTAACGATAATGAATTATTATTACTTGATTTAGGTGTTAAATATAATAATTATTGTTCAGATATTTCAAGAACATACCCAGCAAACGGTAAGTTTACGGAAAGACAAAAGGCAGTATATGAAGTAGTACTTGAAGCTAATAAAAAAACCATTGAATGGTTAAAACCAGGTAAAACTATTAAAGAATTTAATGACTTTGGTAAAAACAT
>DURF01000198.1 GCA_012837395.1 Acholeplasma sp.
GGTAACTCTAAGTCTTCATCTGTTTCTAGTGGTAGTGTAATTTGATCGATAATTAAATCAAAGTTAAACGGATCTTTAGCTAAAACTTTAACTGTAAAGTGTTTAATTGCCTCTTCTTCACCTCTAGTTGCTGTAAGGGTAATTGTTACTGTTTCATCTTCATTTCCTCTTGTAATTACTCCTTTGTTAGTAATTACATCAAGGTTACTTGATTCCCAAACTAAAGTAACATCTTCAAGTTCTTCTAACAACTCTAAGTTCTCTTTTGTTTCAGTTGGTATAGTAATTGTACTAATTATATCTTCAACTGAAACTTTATCTAATGCAATAATTGTTAAATCGTAATCAAAATGTGTCGATTCACCTTTATAAGTAATAGTTACAGTTAATGTAACAACTACATCAGCTTCATCTCTAGTTACAATTCCTAAATTATCATTGATTTTTAAAGCTGATTCATTTGATGATACCCAATCAATTTCAGCCTCAGGATACTTAACTGATTCTGTTACTAATGAAATATCATTTGTAACATGATCGCTATGATCATTTTCACCTGTATATGTTATTTCTAATTCTTCATATACCAACTCATGTACATCAACCTTATTACAACTTACTAGTAATAATGTAAATGCCACTATTAACACACTAAAAATTCTTTTCATTTTATTACTCTTCTTCCTTTATATATTTTTCCCATGTATTAATATAATGGGAATTAAACCTTATTGTTGTTATTTCATCATATGGAATAATATTAATTTCTTTATTCCAATTACCGTTAATATCAAAATCTCTAAACCATAAACTATCTTCATCTGCTTTAATTATTTTTCCTATTAAGAAAAAATAATCATCATCATAATATTCTCTTTCGATTGAAATGATATTATTTAATGATTGAAGATCTTGGAAAATTGTTTGAAAACTTTCAAGATTAATATTATAAGGTTTAATTTGTTCAATTAAACCTTCTTTAATATTTATTTGACTAGAAAAGTTATTAACAATCTCAAGGTCTTCAAAGTCTTTCATTAATCCAATTTGGTATCCATCTAATCTAAAATCAAACTCCTCGACACCAAAATAAAAGTCCTCATTACTATCAATTGTATAAAAGAAGAGGGCTTCATAATTATACTTAGCCTTAATAGCAATCAAACTTTTTTCTTTCTTACTTTTTTTTATTAGTTCTAACATATAATTTCCTACTTAAAATAATTTTGAATTAATACAACCGGTGTACCCTTATCACCACTACCACTAATAAGATCACAAAGGGACCCAAGTAAATCTATATATCTTCTTGGTGTAGTTCCAAGTGTTGCATCTAAGTCTTTGTTTTGTTCTTTAAAGTCTTTAATGGCCTTTTCAAGTTCTTCTCCTTCTAAGTCTTTAAACTTATCTTCAACTAAATACTTTAGTTTAATCTCATCAGGAGAACCTTCTAAACCTTTAGTATAACTAGGTGATACAACCGGGTCAGCAAGTTCCCAAATAGTACTAACTGGATCTTTAAATGCACCGTCACCATAAATCATTACTTCAACTAATTTGTTAGTTTTATTATAAATTTTGTTTTGAATTTCCAGTAATAGTTGTTGATTATCACTTGGAAACATTTTAACTTTTTCTTTAGTAGCAAGATTAGTTCCTAACAATCCATACTCACTATTATATCCACTACCATTAATAGACTTAGTTAAAATGTCATCAAGCCCATAAACAACAACATCTTTACTAAATAACTCTTTAGTTTTATTACGATTGTGAACATTGCTTATCAATACATTATTAGTGTATTTTAAGATATCTATAGCATTATTACTAAAAACAATTTTAACATTAGCGTCTTCACTCTTACATACATCTTTATAATAATCAACCATATTAATCTTTGTCCATGGGTGTTTGAAGTCTTTAAAATGTTTGTAATAATCTTCTTCTAATAAAATATCTTTATAAGGATTAATATTTAACTTGTTTAAAGTATCAACATCCATAATAGGGTTTCCTACCTCATCATAAGGATAACTAAGTAATATTGTTAAATCTTTTTTTGCTCTTGCAAAAGCTTTTAAAAGAATCGCAAACCTGTTCCTCGATAACATAGGAAAAACAATTCCTAAATTATCACCTTTAAACTTATTATTAATATCATCTTTAATATCATCTACACTTGCATAGTTATTACTAGCAATACTAACAATTGATTCAGTAATGCCAATAATGTCTTTATCATTTAATTGATAATCTTTATTTTTCATATCTAAAAAAATACTTTCAGTTACTATTTCAACTAAATTATCATTAACTTTTACTATTGGTGTTTTAATACCTCTTGCAACTGTCATAATACCACCTTTTTTATCCTATTTAAGTGCGCCTTTTTATTATAACATATAATAATAGATCAACCTTAAATTTCTTGTAAAAAACAATAAATTATAAATCTTTTAACACTTCTAAAAAACAATCAACTATTTCTGGATCAAACTGAGTTCCAGAATTTTTCTTCAACTCTTCAATCGCAACCTCTTTAGATAATGCTTTTCGATAAGGACGATCACTCGTCATCGCATCATATGCATCAGCAACACTAACAATTCTCGCTCTTAAAGGAATGTTTGTCCCTACTAAACCGTTTGGATATCCTGTACAATCAAACCTTTCATGGTGCGATAAAATATCATAAGCAATTTCTCTATATTCCGGAACATTAGAAAGTAGGCGATAGCCTATTTCTGGATGATGTTTAATGATTGCAAATTCTTCATCAGTTAATTTTCCAGGTTTATTTAATATATCTTGATCAATGCCAATTTTTCCAATATCATGCAAATTAGCAATCATTCTAAGTAATTCCAAATTGCTTTCTGAAAGACCCATTCTCTTACCAATTTCAACACTATATCTACCAACATCAATTGAATGTCGTTCTTCACTAGCATTAAGCAATTTTAAAGTGTTTAAAATTGCTTGAATGTTTTGACTTCGATGTGATGATTTTTCTGTTAATTTATGAATATACATTGCATTTTCTGCACTAATGACTAAATCATCAACTGCTATATCATCTTCTTCAGTTCTTGAATGAATTCCATAAGATACTGAAATAACAATATGATTAATAGTCTTCTTTGACAAATTATCTCTCGCTTCTTTTGATAACGTAGTAGCATCCTCAAAACTAATATTAGGTAGTAAAATAATAAACTCATCGCCACCTATTCTACATACATCACCATATTTACCCATTACATTAACTAATTCATTAGCTACTTCTATTAATAATAAATCACCTTTCTTATGACCAAAAGTATCGTTAATTGTTTTAAGACCATTAATATCAAAATAAACTATTGACAATGCTTCATTAGTTATATTAAAAACATCTAATCTTTGTTCAAAGTATCTTCTATTATAAACTTTTGTTAAAGGATCAAAATAACTTAGTTTTTCTAATCTTTTCGCTTGAGCTATTCTTTCAGTTACATCAACAGAAAAAACTGTAACACCTACAATATTATCTTTTCCTTCAATTAACGGGCTAAATGTTTCTTCAACATATTTACCCTTGGTAACTTCAACTTCTGATACAACTTGATGTTCAATTCCTAACTTTGCCTTATCAAAAGATTTTTTTAATCTTTCTTTCATTTTTGTGTTTTCAACATAATTTAAAAAGTTTTCTCCTTCTAAAACCTCTCTTAAGTAATATTCTTTCATTTGATTAGCATGAAAATCATTATATGCTAAATAATTATAATCAACATCTAAAACATATATTTCCATCTTCTTTGGTGCATTAATAGATGCGTTTAAAACACTGCTTTGTTTTTTATTAACTTCAGTTAATCCAATAAAATCATAATGATTTTTAATAATATATGAAGCGCTCATAGTTAAAAATGGATATAAAACTAAATAAACAAATGCTGTTTCTTCAAAAAAGTCTTTA
>DURF01000199.1 GCA_012837395.1 Acholeplasma sp.
TGTGATGAAGATACAACAAATAACGATAATCCAATTAAAGTTTATACTAGAGATACAAACAGTGGAACTAGAGGAGCATTCTTTGAAATAATTGGACTTGCTGACTTAGGTGGAAGCAATGAAGGTTTAGCTGAAGGATATGTTGAAGTATCAAGTAATGGTGATATGATGTCATCTGTTAAAAATGATGCAAATGGAATTGGTTATATTTCATTATCAGGTTTAGCCACTTCGGGATTAAAAGGATTAAACTTTAATGGTGTTGAAGCAACAGAAGCAAACGTCTTAAGTGATGATTACTCATTAAAAAGACCATTTATGTATGTAAGAAAAGCTGAAGCAGATATTACTAGTGATATTGAAAAACAATTAGTAAATGCATTTTTAGCATATATGAATAGTAAAGATGGAAAAGAAATTATTGCAAATAACGACGGAATTGTCGAAGGGCTAGATTCAGCTCCAGAGTGGGATGATATTAAAGCAGATCATGCAGCAGCACTTGCAGAAGGTGATGACGTTGAAATTCATTTTGGAGGATCAACATCAGTTGAAAAAATTGGTAGAGCACTTTCTGAATCATTTGCAACAATCGCACCAAGATTTAAGCCAATGCATGCTCACTCTGGATCAGGCGCAGCTTATACAGGAACAAGAGCTGATGGAAACTTGCATTTAGGTTTTGCTTCAAGAGAATTAAAGGATACTGAAAAAGTAACTGGAGAATTCGGACAAGTTGCATGGGATGCAGTTGTAATTGTTGTAAATAATCAAAATACACTCGCAAATATTACAACTGAGCAAATTCAAGCGATATTTACTGGGGAAACTAAAAACTGGCAAGGACTAGCAAGTTAAAGTTTTATGAATAACAATAAAATAATTAATAAAAGAATTGATAGAATAGTTAAGGGTCTACTCTTAGGAACGGCTATTCTATCAGCCCTTTTTATTGTGATGATTATTTTAATAGTTGCCATTCGCGGCCTAAGGCCGTTTTTTGGCAGTTATGATGGAGTAACTATTAACTTCTTTAAATTTATAACCGGACGAGAATATTATGCCCCAGAATATCGCATTGGTTATATTATAATTAATACTATATATGTAGTTATCTTAGCGATAATTGTTAGTGCACCAATTTCTGTATTAACAGCTCTTTTTATAGCTAAAATAGCACCAAAAAGAATTGGTAACGTACTTGCAACAATTGTTGAAGTACTGGCATCAATCCCTTCAATTATATATGGTATGTTTGGTAAAGGTTATGTAGTTATCTTAGTTAGAGATTTTGGCTCAAAAATAGGTGTAGTAACTGCAGGAGGACAATCAACTCTAGCAACAGTTATAGTACTATCTATGATGATTATGCCAACAATTACGATGTTATCAGTTACTGCGATTAGATCAGTACCAAAAGATATGGAACACGGATCACTTGCACTTGGTGCAAGTAACACTCAAACAATGTTTAGTATTAGCTTAAATGCAGCTAAACCAGGAATATTTGCCGGAATCATCTTAGGAGTAGGACGCGCACTAGGTGAGGCAACTGCAGTAACAATGGTTGCAGGTGGACGCGGTAGTGGACCAACATTTTCACTTTTTGATACGACAAGAACACTTACATCAACAATCCTAACCGGTATCCATGAAGGACAACTTGGAACACTTGATTATGATATTAGATTTTCAATTGGTTTAGTATTAATTGTAGTTATTCTAGTAATTAATATATTATTAAATGCTGTTAAGAATAGGATGGGTAGATATTATGAAAAAAATTAAAAAAAGACAAGTCATTGATTTCTCCTTAAGATCAATTACATATCTAGCATCATTAGTTTCAATTATAATTTTAGGAGCAATCTTAATATATATATTTAGTTATGGAAGTAAATTATTCTCATTTAAATTAATTACAACCGATTATCATGCTAAACCATATCGATTAAAAACAGAAGATAATGTTAATATGAACTTTGATAATCCTAATATAGAAGGGACATATTTTTCAGAAAACTTTGGTTTTGCAGTAAAAGATGATGTTACACTTGAAGGAGTTACAACAATTAGATTTGTCTATATTGATAAAAATTCGCCATTAAATAATATGACAAACGAACAAGATGAACTACAACCAATTGAAAAAGACTTTATCTTTGACTCGACAATGCGTGCGGTATTACCAGATGGAACAACTAGAACTATCTTTAGTAAAGATGGTGCAGAAAGTATGGTTTTAAAATTAGATGATGCTGTAGGGATAAGAGCAGCTAACGTTAAGTTTGAAGGTGGTGGAATTAGAGGTTCAATAATTACAACTCTCTATTTAATAGTCTTAACACTTATAATTGGGCTACCATTTGGTGTACTAACAGCACTTTATTTACATGAAATAGCACCGCAAAA
>DURF01000200.1 GCA_012837395.1 Acholeplasma sp.
ATTTTCTATTTTATGTTTACTTGCTGTTTTATCTATTTCAATTGCGAGCATTACTAAGTGACCAATCAACAAACCTTCTGCTGTATATTCACCGTCAACACCAGTTATTTCATCAATCTTAGCTAAATCGTGGAGGATAATACCAGAATATAATAAGTCTTTTCTTAGGTACGGATATTGTTTTAAAAATGGCTCAACTAAGTTTAACATTGATAATGTATGGTGGGCAAGCCCGCCTACATATGAATGGTGAAATTTAGTTGCTGCTGGATGAATATAGAATTTATTACGATACTTTTTGTATAACTCATCAGTTATTAATTTAATGTTTTTATTTTCTATTTGATTTAAGTATCCTTCAACACCTTCCCTTAATTCTTCTCTATTAAGTGGTGCGTATTCATATAATTTTAATAAAGCCTCACTTAATTCTTTACCTTCAAGTGCATCTTCAATTGGTGTTGATTTAATTAAGTTGAAACTTTTCTTATTTTCAGTTTCAGTTACAACAACTTCAAACAAATAAGCTTTTCCTATTTCATGGTTGTTTACTTCTTCTTTGTCTAACTTAATACTAAAGACTTTTTTATCTAAATCAGCTACTGCCATATTACAATAATGTTCTCCAATATTAAATGTATCTACTTTACCTATTACTTTTTCATTCATTTAAAAATCACCTAAAATCTTTCAAAATTCTTAACTACAAAATCTTTTAGTATTTCATAATCATTTTCCAATTCTTTATTAATTACTTTGTTAACAATTTCATTAATTAAATTGTTAACCCATGCTCCAGCTTTACGGTTAGTGATTTGTAAAATATCTCTTCCTCTAAACTTTAAGTCTAAACTACTTTTAATCTCTAAATCACTATACATCTTTTCTAATGTTTTATATGACTGAATTTTTTGTTTTAAAACAGTTCTTACTTCGTTCGCTTGTAAGACTGTTTCTAAACCATAATGATATAAATCTTCATTATTAAACATTCTATTATTATTAACAAGTTCAACTATTTGCTTAAGTTTATAACGATAGTTATTAGAAAATTTCCAATAAGAAGGAATAATTTTATTTAAACTAAAAGCAAGACTATAAAATATAATTGGTTTTGGGTCTTGTTTAGTTTCATTTAAATACTTAATACCCTTACTTAATCCTGGTAGAAATTCATCTACTTGTGTTTTTAAAATCGAATCAAATGCTTTTAACAAATGTTTTCCTTTAAGCATTTTATTCATTTCATCTAAAACGCGTTCTGCTGCGACTTCTTTAATTAAGTGACGATTAATATTAATACTTAATAATGTGTCTGCTTCTATTTCAAACCCTAGTTTACTTTGGAAATAAAATGCCCTTAACATCCTTAAAGCATCTTCATTAAATCTTTCAGCAGGAAGACCTATTGTTTTAATAACTTTATTTTCTAAGTCTTTAATACCACCAACATGATCTATAATATCGCCATTACTATCCATTAACAAACCGTTAATAGTAAAGTCTCTTCTTAAGACATCTTCTTTTACATCTGTTTCAAAATTAACAACTTCCGGTCTTCTAAAATCACTATAACCTGATTCACTTCTAAAAGTTGTTACTTCGTATTTGTTTTCTCTAAATACAATTGTAACTGTTCCATATTTAACACCGGTTGGTACCCCTTTAAAAAACTTTAAAACTTCTTCAGGTTTTGCACTAGTTGTTATATCAATATCATTTAATGGCATCTTTAAAAGATGGTCCCTAACAGCTCCACCAACGATAAAGGCATCAAAACCTTCTCTATTTAATATTCTTATTATTAGTTTAGCATCATTTAAATTGTTCAAAATTATCACCTACCTTTCTATTATAACAATTATTTATTAATTTGATAAGTCTTTGATATGTTATAATTTAATTGGTGGTTAAATGAAATACTTAAAAGAATATGTTGAATCAAAGATTGTAATAAATAAATCAGAATTCATTGGAATCTTAGTTCCAATCAAAGAAGATGATGATATAAATAACGCGATTAGTGATGCTAAAAAGAAATACCCAAAAGCAACCCATTATGTAACTGCTTGGATTAGAGGAGAAAAAGCTCAGTACGCTTCTTCTAATGATGATGGTGAACCAGCAAGAACTGCAGGGTATCCCGCATTAGAAGTTTTAATGCATCACGGTGTTACTGATATATTAGTTATTGTTATTAGATATTTTGGTGGGATTAAACTTGGTGCTGGTGGATTAATAAGAGCATATAGTAAAAGTACAGCAGAGACTTTAAAAGTAGCTAAATTTTATAAGAAAGTTATGGCTGAGAAATATTTATTAACTTTTAATTATAACTTAATTGATAATGTAGAACATTTATTAGGTGAAAGTGTTAATTATATTAATAAAGATTATACTGATAAGGTAAGTTATGAAGTTGTTTTTTTAGAAAATGATTTAAGTTTATTAGAAAATATTATTCATCAAATTGAAGTTACTAAACTTCCTTTAGAAGAATTGAAAATTGAAATATAGAAATAATAAAACCGGGTTTAGCAATTAACAAACGCTAAATCCGGTTTTTATATTAGTTTATTTTTGTTATTTTACCATTCGTGGTGGAAACTACCCTTTTTATCAATTCTTTCAAATGTATGTGCACCAAACAAGTCTCTTTGAGCTTGAATTAGGTTTGCATTTGAATCTTTCGTGCGATAAGCATCAAAGTAACTAATTGCGGCACTAAATGCTGGAATACTTACTCCAGCCATGACTGCTAGACTAACTACTTCTCTTAAACTATTTTGATATTTATGTAAGATGTTTTTAAATGTTTCATCTAATAATAAATTTAATAGTTCTGGATTATTTTCATACGCATCAGTAATTCTATTTAAAAATCTAGCTCGTATAATACAACCTTCTCTAAATATTTTAGCAATACTACCATATTTTAAGTTCCAGTTATATTCATTTGATGCTCTTTTCATTAAGTCAAAGCCTTGCGCGTAAGCTATTATTTTACTTGCATAAAGTGCTTCTCTAATTTTTTCAGCAAAAGAATTTTTATCTTCAATTAAATCGTTTGGTCTTTCATAACTTAAAATATTTGATGCAATTACTCTTTCATCTTTATTAGCTGACATAAATCTAGCATATACTGCAGAAGTTAAGAGTGATGCGTCAGTTCCTGTATTTAGAGCTTCTTCAGTTGTCCATTTACCGGTTCCTTTTTGAGCTGCTTTATCAAGAATCATATCAATTAAATCGTTTTTAGTATCTAGATCTTTGGTTTCAAATATTTTACCCGTTATTTCAATTAGAAATGATTCTAATTCACCTTTATTCCATTCATTAAATGTTTTAGAAAGTTCTTGGTTACTAAAACCTGCTAAGTGTTTTAGTAATGAATAACTTTCCGCAATTAATTGCATATCAGCATATTCAATACCGTTATGAACTGTTTTTACAAAATGACCAGCACCATTTTCGCCAATATAAGAAACACATGGTTCACCTTGATATTTAGCTGCTATTTCTTCAAATATAGGTCTTACATATTCATAAGCATCACTATTTCCACCTGGCATAATCGCTGGGCCAAATCTTGCCCCTTCTTCTCCACCAGAAATACCTACTCCTAAGAAATTTAAGTTTTGTTCTTTTAATCTATTTGATCTTAAAATTGTGTCTTGAAATTTAGAATTCCCACCATCAATAATAATATCATCTTTATCAAGAAGTGGAATTAAATCATTC
>DURF01000201.1 GCA_012837395.1 Acholeplasma sp.
AGAAAATCAAGCACCAGAATTAACAGCAACCGATGTATACTTACTTCCAGGTGAAGAAAGTTTCTTAATTTTACAAGGTGTTACAGTTTCTGATGACCGTGACCAATTAACATTAGAAGATATTACTTATACAGACGTTTCAGAAGGTGAAGCGTTCAAATTACCAGCAGTTGCAGGTGTATATAAAATTGAATATAAAGTAGAAGACTCAGAAGGCTTAGAAGCAACTGTTATTAGAACAATTACAGTAGCGCAACCTTGGGATCGTCCAATGGATATGTTAGTAACAGGTTATGGTTCGTGGGGCATTGAAAACGATGCTGACGGCTGGTTTGTTCGTGATGTTGATAAAACTGAAGAAGATGGAAGAATTGCAGTAACCGAAGCAGAGGGTGTTACATCAGTAGAAATTAAAGAAATTCCTGCAGATGATTATATGACCATGTTAGGTATTTCAAAAATTAATTTATTACCAGGAAAATATACCGTAACATTTGATGTGAAAGCTGATGATGCAAGATTATTAAGAATTGCTTTAGAGCAAGCAGGTTTAGATAATGGATATATTGATTATGAAGTAACAACTGATTGGGAAGAAGTAACAATTGAATATAATGTTGGTTCAATTCAAAACGGAAAAATTTTCCAATTTATGTTTGGTTCACTTACAACAGATAGACCAGGAGCTCCAGCTAATGAAGCTTCAGCAGATATTCTAACAACAATTCATTTTAGAAACTTTGCTGTAACATATACAAAATAAAGGTTAAATTAATGATAGAATGCTCAAGTTTTGGGCATTCTATTTTTTTAACAACAAAATCGCACAAAAAGGGTGAAAAGGGTTGAAAAAACTCGGTTTTTACTTTAATATAGAACTATCGAAACGTTTCGTATATTTGGAGGATAACATGGACAATAAAATAAGATTAATACAAGAGACGGGATTTAATTTTTTCAACGACTTTACGAATTTAGATGAAAGTAGCCAAGGTTATGGTTTGACTGTTGATCATAGTAAAGATTTAGATAAAGCTTCAATTGCAGCAACAGGTTTCACACTTAGTAGTTACATTATTGCTGATAAATATAACTATTTAAATCGAGATGAAATCATCAAAAGAGTTTTAGGGACTTTAAAAACACTTTATTATAATGTTGATCACTATGAAGGTTTTTTTGCTCATTTTGTTAATATGAAAACCGGAAAGCGTCATAAGAAAAGTGAATATTCAACAATTGATACAGCTCTAGCATTAAATGGTATTATTGCTGTTAGTTCATACTTTGATAATGAAGAAATTAATAAATATAGTGATTTAATAATTAAAAGAGTTAATTGGCGCCATTTCTTTCATAAAAAAAACGGCAAATTAACTTTATATATGGCTTATAATGATCTTAAAAACGGTGACTATGTTAAAGATGAAGCGGGTTTTATTCATCATTGGCAAATGTTTGCTGAACAATTAATGATGTATGTAATTATTGCTGGTGATGATAGATATAAAAAAGAAGAGGCTTTAGAATTGTATCAAAGTTTCGAAAGAATATATGGTAAATATGGTAATCAAGAATATATCTATACACCAGGAAATACATTGTTTGTATATCAGTTTCCATTAGCATGGTTAGATTTAGAAAAAATTGTTGATAGTGATAATATTTCTTGGTTTGATAATGCAAGAAAAGCGATTTTAAGCAATTATGAATGGACGAAAAATGAAAATCACCAATTTAAAACATTAAAAGACGGTTTATTTGGAAAAACAGCATCTGATACACCAAAAGGATATAGTGTGTTTCATGCATTACCAAATGTTAATAATGAAGTGTTGACAGACGGAAGCGTTGGTGCACATGGAATTATTGGTTCACTACCTTTTGCTTCGGAGATTGTTTTTCCGGCAATTGATAAGATGTTAGAAATAGAAGGTTTTTGGGATGAAAATTATGGGTTTTATGATAGTGTAAATTTAGAAGGAGAAAATGTTTGGATTAGTGAACGCTTCTATGGTATTGATAAAGGCTTAGAAACTTTAATGGCAAACGCTTATTTATCTAAAGATGTTCAAAACGCATACATGAAACATCCAATAATTAAAAATGGGATGAGGAATTTATTATGGAAGAAAAAATAAATTGGTGGAAAAATTCGGTTATTTATCAAATATACCCATTAAGTTTTAATGATAGTAATAATGATGGCATTGGGGATATAAACGGTATTAGAGAAAAACTTGATTATTTGAAAAACTTAGGTGTTGATGTAATTTGGTTCTCACCAATTTATGAATCACCAATGGTTGATAACGGATATGATATTAGTGATTATTACAAAATTAACCCTATTTTTGGAACAATTGAAGACTTTAAAAATTTATTAAACGAAGTTCATGAAAAAGGTATGCGCCTTATTATGGATTTAGTTGTTAATCATACATCAAACGAACACGTCTGGTTTAAAGAGGCTTTAAGCAATCCTAATAGTAAATACCGTGATTATTACATTTGGCGAGATAAACCGAGTGATATTAATTCTGTCTTTAGTGGTCCAGCTTGGACTTTTGACAAGATGAGCAATCAATATTATTTTCATTTGTTTGCGAAAGAACAACCAGATTTAAATTGGCAGAATGAAGACTTAAGAAAAGAAATATATCAAATTATTAACTATTGGCTTGATTTTGGCATTGATGGATTTAGACTGGACGTTATTGATTTGATTGGAAAAAATATTGATAACAAACAAGTGGCTGACGGACCTTTTTTAGAAAAACATTTAAAAGAAATGTATGATAACTGTTTTAGAGATCGTGATGTTATGACTGTTGGAGAAACTCCGGCACTAAGTGTAGATAGAGCAAAAGAATTAACTACTTATCCTAAAAACTATTTAGATATGGTATTTCAGTTTTCTCATATTGCTTTAGATGAAGTAAAAGGTAAGAGTAAATGGCATAAAAAAATGCTAGATTTAGTAGAGTTAAAAGAGTTGTTTCAATCTATTCAAAATACGTTTAAAACAAGTGGGTGGACAAGTCTTTTTTGGTCAAATCATGACCAACCAAGAGCGGTAAGTAGATATGGTGATGAAAATTATAATTATGAATCAGCAACAATGTTAATGACAGTTCTTTATGGATTAAAAGGAACACCATTTATTTACCAAGGTGAAGAATTAGGAATGACAGGTATAAAATTTGATTCAATTAACCAATATAAAGATGTTGAATCTATTAATATGTATAACGAATATTTAAATTTAGGTTATGATGAAAAATGGATTTTAGATGCACTACATACAAAGAGTCGTGATAATTCAAGAACTCCTATGCAATGGGATAACTCAAAATATGCAGGTTTTAGTAAAGTAAAACCTTGGATTGAAGTTAATGAGAATTACAAAAACATTAATGCACAAAATCAATTAAACGATAAAAATAGTGTCTATAATTATTTTAAAAAGTTTTTTGAACTAAGAAAGAACTATCAAACGTTTATTGATGGAGAAACAAAGTTTGTTGAAATTAAATCAAAAAATATTTTTGCTTATCAAAGATTATATAAAAATAAAAATATTTTAATAATTGGAAACTTTAATAACAAACCAAACGAACTAACTATTGATATAGAAAATTATACTTTGTTATTAACAAATTATGAAAATAAAAAAATAAAAAACATACTACCACCTTATTGGGTTGGAGTATTTATGGAGGAATTAAATGACGACAATTAAAGATGTAGCTGAAAAAGCAGGTGTATCGATATCAACAGCATCGTATGCATTGAACAACCACCCTAATGTTAGTGCGAAAACTCGTGCTAAAATTTTAGAGGTTGCTAAAGAATTGAATTATTATCCAAACGCAAGCGCTAGAAACTTAAAAACACGGAAAACAGGTAACGTTGGATTTTTAATTTATGGATTTGACGGTCCAATCTTTGGAGATATTTTAGAAGGTGTTAATGAAGAATTACAACGTAAAAATTATAATATTATCGTTAGTAGTGGTGTATCATCAGCAACTATCTTAAAAGAACGTCAAGTTGATGCTGCAATCGTCTTTGATTCTAATTTAGATGAAGAAACAATTAAAAATTATGCTAACTTTTCACCAGTAGTTTTACTTGATCGTAATTTAGAATACAAAAACATTTATACATCAAGAGTAGATAATTATAATCTTGTTATTGAATTAATAAATGGAGCAATTAAAAAAGGTTATAAAAATATTGCATTTTTTGCTGGTCCTAAAGATTCACCAAGTAACTACGAAAGATATGAAGGATTTAAAAAAGCATTAGAAAACAATAATTTAAAAGAATTTGCTTACTATCAAGGTGATTTTACAATTCAAAAAGCATATGAAATTGGTGGTTTAATTGCTAAAGACGACAATAAGCCAGATTTTATTTATTGTGCTAATGATGAAAGTGCAGTTGGTCTTTTAAAGGCTCTCCAAGAAAATGATGTTGCAGTTCCAAAAGAAATTGCTATTGCCGGTTTTGACGGCATATTATTAGGAGAATATGTAAGTCCATCAATTACAACTATTCAAATAGATTATAAAGAATGGGGGCACCATTTAGCACAATTTATAATTAGTAAGTTAAATGGTAAAGGAAAATTTAAATTAAATGACCCAACAGCTAAAATTATACTTAAGGAGACGACTTAATGAAAAACTTACTTAAAGAAATGACAATAGAAGAAAAATTAGGTCAATTAATTCAAATCCCACCATTTTTCTATATTAAAGATTTAAAAGACGAACTATACGGACCAGCCGTAGAGTTAGGTCTTTCAAAAGAACAAATTTTTATGACAGGGTCAGTACTTGGAATTGGAAGTCCAGAAGAAATGATTGAAGTTCAAAAAACATACTTAGAAAATAATCGTCATAAAATACCGCTTGTATTTATGGCTGATATTATTCATGGTTATGAAACAATTTTTCCTATTCCGCTTGCATTAGCTGGAAGTTTTAATAAAGATTTAGTTAAAAAAGTAGCAGAAATTTCTGCAAAAGAAGCCCAAACATCAGGTATTCATGTTACATATTCACCAATGGGAGATATAAGTCGTGAACCAAGATGGGGAAGAATTATGGAAAGTTTTGGAGAAGATCCTCACCTAAACTATATTTTGAATTATCAAATGGTAAAGGGATATCAAGGAAGTAGTATAAAAGATGAAGGAAGCCTGGCGGCAAGTTTTAAACACTTTGCTGCATACGGTTTAAGTGAGGCTGGAAGAGATTATAATACAGTTGATTTATCAGAATATAGTTTTAAACAATATTTTGCACAAGGCTATTTAGGAGCAATTGATGCTGGAGCTAAAATGGCAATGACATCTTTTAATACTTTTGAAGGAATTCCAGCAACAATGAATGAAAAATTAATTCAAAAAATACTTAAAAAAGATTTTGGATTTGAGGGATTAATTATTTCAGATTATAACGGTGTAAGAGAAACGATAACACATGGTATAAGTGAAAATGATAAAGAAGCAGCTTTAAATAGTTTTAAAGCTGGTTTAGATATCGAAATGGTTTCCGCAACATATATGAAAGAGTTAAAAGAAGAGTTTGAAAGTGGAAGACTACCAATAGAACTATTAGACGAAAGAGTTTTAAAAGTTTTAAAATTTAAAGAAGAGTTAGGTCTTTTTGATAACCCTTATAAAGGGGCATCAAGAATTAAACATGATCAAATTGTCTTATCAAGCAAAAATTTAGAGTTTGCGTTAAAAGCAGCTAATGAATCGATTGTTCTATTACAAAACAATAATAATATTTTACCATTAAGTAAAGAACAAAAGATTTTCCTGGCTGGTCCTAATGCAAACGAAACTGATTTAAACGGAGCTTGGTCATGGCATGGAAGTAGAACAAACAACGAAACTCTTTATAATATCTTGAATAATAATGATTTATTAACAAGTGTTGAAAAATGTGATGTTATCGTCTATTTTGGTGGAGAAAAAAGCAATGAATCTGGTGAGGCAAAATCAAAGACAAATATCAATTTTAATGAAAGCCAGTTAAACGAAATTATTGAACTTAAAAAGTATAATAAACCAATAATTTTAATAAACTCATCCGGAAGACCAATAATATTAACAAATGTTATTAAACATACCGATAGTATTTTACAAACATGGTTTTTAGGAACAAAGAGTGCGGAGGCAATTTATCAAACTCTATATGGAATTAATAACCCATCAGCTAAATTACCAGTAACATTTCCTCAAAAAATAGGACAAATTCCAATCTACTATAACCATCTACCTACTGGTAGACCAAAAGGTAGTTTATATAATGAATATGTTTCATATTATATTGATTCATCTAATGAACCACTATTTAACTTTGGATTTGGACTTTCTTATAGTAACTTTAAATATCTAAGTTTAAGTATAAGTAAAGATATTATAAAAGGTGATGAAGAAGTTATTTTAACTGTTAATGTTAAAAATGAATCTAATAGAGCTGGTTATGAAATTGATCAATTATATATATATGATCCCTTCGCGAAAATATCAAGACCAGTTAAGGAATTGAAAGACTTTAGAAAAGTTTGGTTTGAAGAAAACGAAGAAAAGAAAATAAGTTTTAAAATTAATAAAGAAATGTTTAAATACTATGATCAAAATTTAAACTATAGAGTTGATGATGGTCAAATCATACTTTATGTTGGAACATCATCAAATAAAACTCTTGAACAAAAAATTATATTTGTAGGAGGAGATAAATAAATGTTGGAATTAAAAAATAACACAGAAAAATATAAGTTGTCTTCAAAAGAATTAAATATTGAGATTCTTAAAAGTGGCGATATATTTAAAATATATAAAAATGATATACAAATTAATTTGTTTAAAGGTAATTTGTTAGATGGAGCAATAAATAATATATACTTAAGAAGAAAAAAAGGTAATACTTATAATTACAGTAAATTAATTGGGGTTGATTCTCCAAGCAGTTTTTTAGTATTAGAAGACAAAGTGGTTTATAAGGGAGAAACTTTTGGAATTAATTATCAAGTTATTTTGAAATTACTTAATAATATATGGTATTACAACGTTAAATTAGACAAAGGAACAAATGATGATTTGTTTGATATAATTTTTGTTCAAGATATTGGAGTTGCTCCTAGTGGAATGATTCAAAGTAGTGAGGCTTATACAGGTCAATATGTTGATCATAATGTATTTAGTAATGAAAATAAAACAACAATTTTATTTAGACAAAATCAAGGAGTTCCTAATTTAGTCCAAATAGGTTCTTTTAATAATATTACCTCATATGCAACTGATGGTTTTCAGTTTTATGGTTTAACTTATAAAGAAACAAATATCCCGGAAAGTTTGCTTAAAGAAAAATTAGTTTCACAAAATTATCAATACGAATTTCCTCTAGCAGCTCTACAAACAGAACCGTTTAAATTAGATTCAAGTAAAGAATTTACATTTTATGGAATGTATGTAGAAAATTACGAAGAAATTAGAAAAGAACCTTTTGAAATAAACAATATTACATTTGATAATGAAGTTAGTGGGAAATATTTAAAATTTGAAAACAAAATTGAAATAGGTAAACCACTTGTAGGACTTAGTGGAAATGATGAACATTTAGTAAATTCCTATAATGATGTTCGTCATATTGAAAAGGATGGAAGTAAGTTATTATCATTTTTTGCGGGAAAAAATAAACATATAGTAACTAAAGCAAAAGAGTTATTAGTTGAAAGGCCACACGGTCAAGTCTTAATTCATGGTGACATTTTAAATGCAAGTGAAAGTGTCATGGCAACAACAGGACATATGTATGGTGTTTTCTCATCTCATATAGTTTTAGGAAATGCTAATTTCCATAAACTAACAGGTGATGTTAGAAATAAACTAAATGTTCAAAAAATATCTGGACAAAGAATATATTTAGAAATAAATAATAAATATCATTTATTAACGATGCCTTCTTATTTTGAAATAAACACTAATAATTTAAAATGGATTTATATTTTAGAAAATGATGTTATTGAAGTAAATTACTTAACTAGTATTAATAAATTAGGACAAAGGTTAAGTTTTAAATCTAAAAACAATATTAAATATAACTTAATTGTTACTCAACAAATAATTATGGGTGAAAGAGAAAATACTCATGAAATTGATTTTTTAGTGAAAGATAATGAAGTTTTAATAACTACTTTAAAAAATCAAATGGTTTTAGATGCTTATCCAAACTTAAAATATAAGTATATATCTAGTGGAAATGTAGAAGTTTTAGATGATAAATTGTTTTTTGGAAAAGATAGTGGTGAAGGATTATTAATTTTCAAATATCAAAAAACAAACAACTTCTTTATTGATGTATTTGGGACTTATGAAGATGAATTTGATACCAATGTTAATTTTGAAAAGGAAGCAGTTGAAAAAGAGTCATTGAACTTTTTCAAACAATTAACGCCTTTAAAAGTTGTTACTAATAATGAAAACATCAATAGTTTTAATGATTTATCGATTTGGTATACACAAAACGCTTTAGTTCATTATTCATCACCACACGGTTTAGAACAATTCAATGGTGCAGCTTGGGGAACAAGAGATGTTATGCAAGGCCCATTTGAACTTTTTATTACAACCCAAAGATATGATTTAGCTAAGAATATAATATTAAGAACTTTTGAACGCCAATTTGATGAAAATGGTGACTTTCCACAGTGGTTTATGTTTGATAACTATTACCGAATACAAGCTCATGATTCACATGCGGATATAATAGTTTGGCCTTTAAAAGCACTAGCAGATTATTTAGAAGTGACTGGTGATGTTAATATTTTAGAACAACTAGTTTCTTATATGTCGCTTAAAAACAACGATTTTACAAAAGAAAAATACAATTTAATTCATCATATTAACAAAGCATTAGATCGAATTAGAAGTACAGAAATTAAAGGTATTCCATTACCAGCGTATGGTGGTGGTGATTGGAATGATACATTACAACCAGCTAATCATGCTTTAACTGAAAAAATGGTTTCAACATGGACAGTTGCTTTATTATATGAATCTTTAAATAAGTTATTTAATGTACTGCCTAAAAAGTATGAAACATTAATTGAAAGAATAAGAATTCATAAAGAAGATATAAGTAAAAATTATTATAAATATTTAGTTAAAGATGATATTCCAGCAGGATTTACAATATTTGAAGATGACAAAGTTAGATATTTGCTACATCCAGATGATAAAACAACAAACTTAAATTACAGACTATTATCATTTAATCAAAGTATTTCAAGTGAACTTGCTGATAAGTCCAAAATTAATGACTATTTAAAAGTAATGGATAAACATTTAAAGCATCCTGATGGTATGCATTTAATGGATAAAGCAATTACATATAATGGAGGTAAAAACACTTATTTTGCCAGAGCAGAAACAGCTGCAAATTTTGGTAGAGAAGTAGGACTAAACTATATACATGCGCATTTAAGATATATTGAGTCTATGGCTAAAATTGGTGATGCTAATCGAACACTAGAAGGTTTAATAGCAATTAACCCAATTAATATTACAAAAAACGTAGCAAACGCCTTACCTAGACAAAGTAACACTTATTTTAGTAGTTCGGATGGTGATTTTTTAAATCGCTATGATGCACAAGAAAACTTTGATAAACTAAGAACTGGTAAAGTTGGAGTTAAGGCAGGTTGGAGACTTTATTCAAGTGGACCAGGGATATACTTGAATCAAGTGATTTCAAACACATTTGGAATTAGAAACAAACAAGGTGATTTAGTCTTAGATCCGGTATTAAATGATGAGTTTAATAATTCAACTTTATACTATAAGTTTTTAGGAAAAGATATAATTGTTAAATATCTTAAATCTAACAAAGAAAAACTTGTTATTAATGATAAAGAAGTTGATCCAAACTTTATTGAAAATAAATATAAAAACAATTCAATTTTAATTAAAAATGAACAAATTAATAAATTAGACCAAATTATAATTGAATATCATTATATTTAAAAAAAACTAATAAGAGCCATAACTAATAATAGTTGTGGCTCTAAACATGTTTTTTAACAACAAAAATATAACTCTTATATATAAGGAAAGAGAAGTAGTAATAAAAAGCATTAAAATTAACAAAAGTAGATTTTATTGTTGACTTTAATAAAAAGATGATATAGAATAGTAAAGGTTGCCCAAAAAGCACTTGCAAAACAACAAATAAAATTATTTGAATTTTGTGAGTGATAAACGTTGACAACTGATTAACTTAATGTTATTATATTAAAGCATGCCTAAGAAAAGGCAGTGAAAATCTTTGAAAACTGAATAATGATGAAAGCGTAAAACGAATAAAAAATTCGTAAAAAAATAATAGAGCAAATCAAACAAAATCTAAAAAAGATTTATAAAAATAAATTTAAATGGAGAGTTTGATCCTGGCTCAGGATGAACGCTGGCGGCGTGCCTAATACATGCAAGTCGAACGAAGTTGTTACTTGTAACAACTTAGTGGCGAACGGGTGAGTAACACGTAGGTAACCTGCCCTTTAGTTGGGAATAACCATTGGAAACGATGGCTAATACCGAATAAGTAATTTGGTGGCATCACTAAATTATAAAAGAACCTGAAAGGGTTCGCTAAGGGAGGGACCTGCGTCGCATTAGTTAGTTGGTAAGGTAACGGCTTACCAAGACAGTGATGCGTAGCCGGACTGAGAGGTTGAACGGCCACACTGGGACTGAGACACGGCCCAGACTCCTACGGGAGGCAGCAGTAGGGAATTTTCGGCAATGGGGGGAACCCTGACCGAGCGACGCCGCGTG
>DURF01000202.1 GCA_012837395.1 Acholeplasma sp.
AATCTGGACTACTTGCAGCATAAAATGTACCTACAAGCGGTGATTTTATTTCGTTTACCGGTAAATTAATTGTTGGTTCAATCACTTCATTGTTTAATGTTGGTTCTGTAATATTACTATTAACATTATTTAAACTTGTTTGATTGGTTGTTTTGTTTTTTGATAATCTTAATTTAACGTCTTCATATTCTAACTCTAATTCAGTTAGTTCGGAACTTTCAAAATCTTTAATGATTTTTTGTATTTCTTTTAATGTCATAACTCTCTCCCTAACTATTTTTAATTGCTTAAAATTATTTTGAAATTCAAAGCATGTTAATATTTTATCACATAATTTAAAATAATCAATAAAAAAGATGTTAGTTATACTAACATCTAATTTAATTTATAATTTAGGTTTAAATTATTTATCTAATTTTAAATTGTAAAATGCTTTTAAACCAACATATTGTGCTTGATCACCTAATTGATCTTCAATTCTAATTAATTGGTTATATTTTGCAATACGATCAGTTCTTGATGCAGAACCAGTTTTAATTTGACCGGCGTTTGTAGCAACTACAATATCAGAAATTGTTGTGTCTTCAGTTTCACCACTTCTGTGTGATACTACTGCAGTATAACCTGCACGTTTTGCCATTTCGATAGCGTCAAATGTTTCTGTTAAAGTACCAATTTGATTAACTTTAATTAAGATTGAGTTAGCTGTATTTGTTTCAATACCTCTTGCTAAGTATTCTGTGTTAGTTACGAATAAGTCGTCACCAACTAATTGGATTTTATCTCCTAATTTGTCTGTTAATAACTTCCAACCATCCCAGTCATTTTCATCCATACCATCTTCAATTGAGATAATTGGATATTTGTCAACTAAACCTACATAGAAATCTACTAATTGTTCTGGTGTAAATTCTTGGCCTGTTGATTTTTTAAATACATATTTGTTTGTTTCTTTGTTGTAAAATTCTGAAGCTGCTACGTCAAATCCTAAGAAAAAGTCTTTTCCAGGTTCATAACCTGCCGCTTTAATAGCTTCTAAAATTACATCGATTGTTGCTTCGTTTGAAGCTAAGTTAGGTGCAAATCCACCTTCATCACCAACTGCTGTTGATAATCCTTGTTTTTTAAGAATTGCTTTTAAGTGGTGGAAAACTTCTGTTCCCCAACGAATAGCTTCTTTAAAACTTGGTGCATTTACTGGGAAAATCATAAATTCTTGGAAATCAATTGGTGCATCACTATGTGCTCCACCGTTTACAATATTCATCATTGGAACTGGTAATTGTTTTGCGTTAAATCCACCTAAGTATGTATATAACTCAACACCTAATAAATCTGCCGCTGCTCTTGCAACAGCCATTGAAACACCTAAAATAGCGTTTGCCCCAAATTTGGCTTTGTTTGGTGTACCATCTAATTCGATTAATAAGTTATCGATACCTAATTGGTCTCTAACATCCCAACCAATTAATTCTTCAGCGATAATTTCATTAACATTAGCTACTGCTTTTAAAACACCTTTTCCTAAAAATCTCGATTTGTCTCCATCTCTTAATTCAATAGCTTCGTGTTCACCTGTTGATGCTCCTGATGGAACTAAAGCACGTCCAAATGCTCCTGAGCTTGTTTCAACTTCAACTTCAACAGTTGGGTTACCGCGTGAATCTAAAACTTCGCGTGCGTAAATCATTTCAATAAATGGCATATTCTCACTCCTTATATAATTTTTGCCGTTTCATACATTTGTATTATACATTAATTAAACTATTATTTAAAGGTATGACAAGATAGAAAACGTTTACTTATTACTTTTAATTTGCTAATCATTATATATAATTTGGTCCAATTGATAAATATTAGTCTAATTTATTCTATTAATATTTATGTTCGTGGTTATCTGAAACTTCTTTTTCGATAGCGATACTATCATAAGCTATTGAAACTCGTTTATATATTAAAAAAGTTACAACACTAACTAAAGTAGACAAAATTAAGTTAAATGGAATAACCCCTATTAAAGTATAATATAACATGTAATTTTCTGGAGTAATACCCGGAATAATGCTTAACATTCCATAGACTGTTTCAAAACTATAAAGTGTAATATAAAATGGCAATATAAATAGCCAGTTAGCTATAATTGCAGCAATTAGCCACACTATTATTGATGTTGCAAGCGCAATAAATGCTCCTTTTTTAGTTTTGTTTTTATGGTAAATAAAAGATGAAACTAAAACTGTTAATACACCAATTACTAAATCAGCTAATTCTCCTACGCCAAGTGTTGATGAATATGGTAATTTAACTAACATTCTTAACAATGCTATAATTACACCCGTTAATGGACCAAACATAAAACCACCAATATAAATTGGTACACTCGAAAAATGTAGGTCAAAAAATTCTGGCATAAATGGTAAAATTAACTTTATTGGTATTTTAATAAAATAATATAAAATTATCGACAATGCTGCAAGAATTGATGTTGCAGCCATTTTTTTCATTGGTGTAGCAGTGCTTTTATTGCGTCTTTCATATTTATAAGCTAAATATATTAATAACGCTGTTACTAAAGCAAACAACACCCCAATTACAATTTCAAAAGTTTTTCCATTTTCTTTAATAAAATTCCACATTGTAACAACTCCCTTTTTTTAAATAAAAAAATCGCCATAAAGGGGCGACGAAAAAAGAAATATATTCTATTCCTCTTCTTCCATCCAGACTTTAACTGTCGGTTCTAGAATTTCACTAGATCAACCCGAAGGTTCGCGGACTATAACCGCCGGTGGAGAATTACACTCCGCCCCGAAGATATACATCTATAATATCATAGCATTTTCTATATAGCAATTTTAAAAGTATTAGTGAAAACGTTTTAATTATAAATCTATTATTTTTAATAGTATAATAAATATATAAAAATCTTAG
>DURF01000203.1 GCA_012837395.1 Acholeplasma sp.
AAACTTGAAAAACAATTAGAAGAAGAAAGAAGAAAGAAAATTCAGTTAAGACTTGATTCAGATAAACTAGTTGGTAGAATAGCAACTACTCGTGATGATATGCAAAGAACACTTGATTCAATTGAAGAAACTAAACAAAAACTAGTCGAATACAATGAAAATCAAGACAGGTTTGCTAAAGAACATCCAGAAAAACTAAGTTTAGCACATACCCAGTTTTATGCATTAAAACAAAGACATAAAAACTATGCAAACATTACTGATGAACTAACAAAAGACTCAGTTTCCCTTCAAACAGCAACTGTTAGAAAAGAAACCGAACTTACCAATCAAATGCGTGCTTATAACCGCGAATATTTCTTCCCAAGTGAACCTAATTTTGAATTCTTAAATGAATATATTAAAGAAGCTAACATTATTAGAAATAACAATTTAGTTAAATATGAACATGAAGCAACTGAACTTAGAAGAAACTCAGAAATCGGTTTTAGAGAAGAATTCGTAAACAAACTAAAAGCATCAATTGAAACCGCGCAACATCAAATTGAAGAGTTAAACGTTGCACTTGAAGGTAAAAGATTTGGTAATGACTCATATAAACTAATATATGGACCTAGTCTAGATCCTGAATATAAAGTATATTATGAAATGATCATGGGTGCTAAAGCCTTTGAAGAACATACATTATTTACTGAAGGATTAACTAGAAAAAATGAACAAATCTTAATGGAATTATATGATAAAATAACATCATTTGATCCAGAATATGATAAATTATCATTCCAGTTTTTAGACTATAGAAACTATATGTCATATGATATTGAAGTAACCCATAGTAATGGTAATAAGTCAATGTTTTCTAAAGTTTCTAGAGAAAAGAGTGGGGGAGAAACACAAGTTCCATTCTATATTGTAATTGCGGCATCATTCCAGCAATTACTATCAAGAAACAAACGAATTAATTCCGGTTGTATCGTCTTATTTGACGAAGCATTCAACAATATGGATGACACAAGAATTGATGCGATGATGAAATACTACAGTAGTTTATCAATTCAATTAATTATTGCAATTCCACCACAAAGAGTTGTTAATATTTTAAATTATGTAAACACAAGCTTAGTAGTTGTTAAACATGATGATTATGCAGTAGTAGAATCGTTTAAAGATAGTCGTTTAATAGGTTTAACTTAATTAAAAATATGTTATAATTATTAAGCGTAAATAGCACTCGTAGCTCAGTTGGATAGAGCGCAACCCTCCGAAGGTTGAGGTCGCATGTTCAAATCATGTCGAGTGCGCATGGAGGAATACCCAAGTGGCTGAAGGGGCTGGCTTGGAAAGCTAGTAGACTGTAATAGGTGCGAGGGTTCGAATCCCTCTTCCTCCGCCAAATTAACTATTCAAACTGCCCAATTAGGCAGTTTTTGTTTATAAAAGATTTTTAGGAGATTATTTATGAATGTTAAAGATTTAACTATCATGGCATCATTTACAACAATTTTAATTGTTCAAAATATTTTATTATTTAATATTCCATATTTTCAATTAACATTCTTTCTTATCTTTTTATACGCAAAAATTCTAGGCTTAAAACGAACCTCAATTATAGTTTTAATGTATGTAGCTGTTAGTAATCTTATTTTAGGGTTTGTATTACCACTGCAATTAATAACTATGTATATAGGTTTTATGATTGGACCAATCTTAATAAATACGATATTTATTAAAATTAACAATCCACCCCTAATAGCAACCCTAGCC
>DURF01000204.1 GCA_012837395.1 Acholeplasma sp.
AAATTAGTATTAATTATTTGTTGATAATAATTATTAAGAAATTTATTTAAGTTATTTAATTTAACATTATAATCATTTAGTTTATTTAATGGTCCAGACTTTTCAAGTCTTTCAGTTAAGTAAACTAATGTTGTTTGGTGTTTGTTAAGTAAATTTTTTACTTTAAATGTAATATTATCTTTTATGTCTTTTAATGAATCAACTAAATCTGTTGTATTTGGGGTTGCCATTTCAGCAGCTGCTGTTGGTGTTGGTGCTCGAAGATCAGATACTAAGTCTGAAATGGTATCGTCTGTTTCGTGCCCTACAGCGGTAATTATTGGAATTTTTGAGTTATAGATAGCAGTAATTGTTAAAAGCTCATTAAAGCCCCATAAATCTTCAATTGATCCACCACCACGTCCAACAATTAAAACATCAACATTGTTATCTTTATTTGCTTGTTCAATTTGTTTAGCAATACTTTTACTAGAACCTGGTCCTTGAACTAATGCTGGATAAAGAATAATTTCTGTTAAACGATATCTTCTATTAACTGTATTTGTGATATCTTGAATAACTGCACCAGTTGGTGAAGTTATCACACCTATTCTTTTAGGATATTTAGGAAGTGTTCTTTTTTCTTTATCAAACCATCCTAAGTTTTTTAATTTCTCTTTTAACTCTAAATATTTTAAATATAGTTCTCCCGCACCATCAGCTTGCATTGATGTTACTTGAATACTATATGTTCCTTGTGGCGCATATATACTAATGTTTCCGGTAACAGTTACTTTATCACCATCTTTTGGTTTAAAGTTTAAACTTTTAGCGTGTCCTTGAAACATGATTGCTCTTACTTGTGAGTTTTCATCTTTAAGTGCAAAGTATAAATGCCCACTTCTATGATGGGTAAAGTTTGATATTTCGCCTTTAAGTTTGAAACCTTGTAACATACTTTGGCCTTCAAGTAAGTTTTTAATTGTGTAGTTTAGTTGTGATACTGTCATTATTTGTCTTTGCAAAGTATCACCCCCTTAAACTTTTATTAATGTTATCTAACACCTTGTTGTTAAATTTATGTTGTTTTTCATCATCTAAGTCTGTATATTTTTTAGTGATATTAACTGCTTCATCAATAATAATTGCTGCTGGAGTTTCTGTAAATCTTAATTCATATGTCGCAACTCTTATAATTGCTCGGTCTAAAAAAGACAATCTTGATAAATGGTAATTGTATAAATTATCATTTATAATATCATCAATTTCATCAAGGTTTAATATTATATCTTTTAATACTTCATTTTCTTCTTCAATTCTTTTTAATAAGTCATATTGGTATAAACTATTTACCAAATCTTCACGTATTTTTTTCATCTTATCAGCCTCTATCTTATTTTAACATATTTCATCATTTAACTAAAATATAAAACAGGTTTAATTTACAAAACTAAACCTGCTTATTATTTAAATTATATGATTGTTATGCTGCTAATACTCTTTGCCAAATATTAGTTACTTCATTTGATAATGTTGAATTATATCTAAATAACTCATCTTTTTCATTAAATAGAATTTTATATGCTGATTCTTGATAATCTTCATTTTCTAAAATCATTTCAATTACATCAGCTCTTGGTGATGTAAAAGCAATTTCTAATGAGTTTGCATAGGCGTTTTCTTTATCCAATAAGAAGTTAATAAAATCATATGCAAAATCAATTTGACTTGATGTTTTTGGAATAACGACCGCATCTATAAAGATGTTTGTTCCTTGATTTACTGGAACAAAGTAATCTAAGTTCGGATTTTCTTCAATTAAGTATGCTGCATCGCCTGAATAAGCTAGAGCTAAGTCTACTCTTGTTGGATCTAACATTAAGTCATATACTTCTTCTGTTGCAATTTGAGTTTTATTTCCCTTTAGACTTGTTAACCATGTTTGAACTGCCGCAAGATCATCATTTGTTGGATTATTAACTGAACGTTCAATTTCGTTGTTTGCGTAATATTGTTTTAGTCCAACCATAATCATGTCTCTAGATGAATCATATAACATTTGGTCTCTTCCATCTTCTAAGATATTCCAACCTTTTTGTTCTAAGACTGATTTATTTACTTTAGTTTTATCATAAATAATTCCAAATGATCCCCAGAAGTAAGGAACACCATATTTTAATAAATCAAAAGATACTTCATCATCTTTTAACATGTTGATTGCTGCCATAAGTGATTCATCAATATCTGTTTGTTTGAAAGTATCTATTCTATTCCAATCAATTTCTAATAACGCATCTTTTGAAACTAACTCTTCTAAAGCATAATCACTTGGAATAATTAAGTCATATGTTGCTGTGTTATATTTACTTAACATATCTTCATTTGATTCAAATTCGATAATTTCTACTCGATATTCTGAATTTTTATTAAATTCCTTTAAGAAATCTTCTCCTATGTATTCTAGTGGTAAAAACACTTTTAATACTGGTCTTCTATCACAAGCAGCGAGTACTACTGCTAAAACTAATATTGTTACTATTGAAAACACTTTTTTCATTTTTCTTACTCCTCTATTTTTCTTTTTTTAGATTTAACTAAATCAAATGTTATTTTAATTCCAATTATTACAACAATAATTGAAGATAGTGCATTAATAGTTGGGACAAACCCTTTTCTTAATGTGTATAAATATATTGAGATGTTTTGAATTGCTGTTCCACTTACTGCAAAGTAAGAAATAGCAAAGTCATCAAAAGACATTGTAAACGCAATTGCAGCCCCTGCAAATACTGCAACTTTTATTTGCGGTATAATAACTTTAAATAAAGCTTTTATTGGGGTTGCTCCAAGGTCATAAGCTGCATCAGTTAAATTTGGATCTAGGCTTCTAACTTTTGGATAGACTGTAATAATGACATATGGCACACTAAAGGCAATATGTGCAAGTAACATTGTTGTATAACCTCTAGTTATAGAAAATGCTCCAAATAAGATGAAAAGTGATACTGCAGTAATTATTTCAGGGTTTAAAATAGGAATATTGTTTAAAGATAGAACTGCTTCTCTAATTACTTTTCTTTGTTTTGTTAGAGCAATTGATGCTAGTGTTCCAATAATTGTTGATATAAATGTTGATATTAAAGCTATTACAACAGTAACTATTACAACACTTCTTATTTCGCTGTCAAAAATTAATTCTTTATACCACATTAAACTAAATCCACTCCATCTAGTAAGTGATCTAGTTGCGTTAAATGAAAATATTACCATTGAGAGTATTGGAATATAGATAAACGCTAAGACTAAACCTAGAAATATTTTATTAAATAAACTAGTTTTCATTCATACCAACCTCCTGATACTTATCAACTTTTTTCATAATTGTTACCATAAGTAAGATAATTGCGGCTAATACGATTGCGATAGCTGCTCCATATCCATAACCACCGTATTGTCTTTTTGTAATTGCTTGTTCAATAATGTTACCAATTAAGTTTTTACCAGATGGGCCTAAATATTTAGGAACAACTAGGGTTGTTGCCATTGGTAAGAACACCATAATAATTCCTGATAATACACCTGATAAAGATAGTGGTATTACTACTTTTATCATTGTTTGGGTTTTAGTTGCTCCTAAATCTGCTGCTGCTTCAAATAAATTATCATCCATTTTATCTAAAACTGTAAAGATTGGTAAAACCATAAACGGTAGAAATATATTAACCATACCAATAATTAATGCTGCTTCAGTTAAATGAAGTCTTAAATTAATCATTTCAAATACTTGTTTAATTGCTAGTACTCTTAAAATCATATTAATCCACATTGGTGATGTTATTAAAAGTAGTAAAAGTATTTTTGTACTTGGCTTTGATCTTGCTGTTATAAAAGCAAGTGGATATCCAATTAGTAAACTAAAGAAAGTTCCTAAAAATGCAATCCAAATTGAACGGCCCATACTTTTAATA
>DURF01000205.1 GCA_012837395.1 Acholeplasma sp.
AACTTTGTCTATTTGGAACTTATAAAACACGGATACCGTGTTTACACAGGAAAGGTTGGGCGTGATTATGAAATTGACTTTGTAGCAATAAAGGAAAAAGAAACAAAGTATATTCAAGTTACAGAATCACTTATTGATCCACAAACCAGACAAAGAGAAGCAAGACCATTCGATTATATAAATGATAACAATAAACGTGTTATAATATCACTTGATAAAATTGATTATAGTACTGATAAGTATTTACATTTAAATTTATTTGATTTTATTAAAAAACTAAATTAAAAAGAGGTAGAAGATGAAAAAGACATTTAAAATATTATTAATAACACTTTTTGTGTTATTAATAACGGCATGTAAAAAAGAAGAATTTGACAATGATGAATTAGAAGAAGCAATAGACAACGGCAAACAAGAAGAAATAGATTATAGTGAATTAACAAATTTAGAATACTATGAATATTTAGATGAAAGTAATCCAATTGTAAAAATAGAAGTTAAAGACTTTGGCGTAATGGAAGTGGAACTATTTCCAAACTTAGTAAAAACAACCGTTGATAACTTCTTAAGATATGTAGAAGAAGATGCATTTAAAAATAATTCATTTCATAGAATTATTGAAAATTTTATGATTCAAGGTGGAGCTGTTGAAAATACTTATCCACCTATTATCGGAGAATTTAGTAGTAACGGAGTTAATAACGATTTAAAACATTATAAAGGTGTTATTTCAATGGCAAGAACAATTATTCCTAATAGCGCAACCAGTCAGTTCTTCATAGTTCATAAAGATAGTCCACATTTAAATGGAAGTTATGCTAGTTTTGGTGGTTTAATAAGTGGTTTTGATGTTTTAGATAAAATTGCTGAAGTTAAGACTAATTATAACGACGCACCACTAGAAGAGGTTGTAATAACAAAGATTACAGTTAACCTTAGGGGATATAGTAGAAATGAATGATAAAGTTTTGAATTTAGCAAAATATATTTCAAAATACTACTGAACGATGTAAATTTTGATCTAAGAGAAAAGCGGGGATTGCACTCCCCGCTTTCACTTTTATTAAAGTATCGATGAACAACGAATTATAAGATAGATTAAAACAAAGAGGCCTAACGTCAGCGTTAGACCTCTGCAATAAAGTACATTTAGTATAAGTTGAACCGCCGTATACCGAACGGTACGTACGGTGGTGTGAGAGGATCGACATCTTAACGATTAGCCTCTACTTGATTGTTGGAAATATTGTCACTTTAAGATGATAATTAACAATTACCTCAAATATTTATTATTATACAAAAATACCACACGACTGGTAAAAATGTATAAAAAAATGTATAATGTATGTGGGTGATAAAATATGTATAAACGTACAATAAAAAAAGAAATAAAAAAACTTATAACACAGTTTCCGGTTGTAATGATTACTGGACCAAGACAAGTGGGAAAATCAACCTTAACATACGAGTTTACAAAAGAAGGTTTTTCTTACGTCTCTTTAGATGACTTAAATATGCGAGCATCAGCTCAAGCAGATCCTCTCCAATTTGTGAAATCATATAAATTGCCACTTATTATTGATGAAGTCCAATATGAGCCGCAATTATTTGATGTAATCCAAAGTATAGTAAATAAGCAAAGATTGGAAAAGGGTGAGGCAAATGGACTATTTATATTGACTGGCTCACAAGAAAATAACCTAAAAAAAGGTATTGAGTCTATGGCTGGTAGGGTTGCTGTTGTTCATATGTACGGATTGTCTTTAAGCGAAATATATGGAAATGAAGAGCTACCTTTCACACCTTCCTTAACAAGAGGAAATGAAAGATTGTTAAATTATAAAATAAATAAAGATGAAGTCTTTAAAATGATAGTTAGGGGCCAGTATCCAGAACTATATCGCAACCCGGACATAAATTCAGAAAACTATTATGCATCTTATGTACAAACTTACATTGAAAGAGATGTCACAGAAATTATTAATATTAAAGATAAACTAAAATTTCAAAATTTCTTAAGATATATTGCTTCCCTTACAGGCCAAGAGTTGATAGTTAGCCAAATTTCTAGAGCATTAAATATAAAAAATGAAACAGTTAATTCGTGGCTATCAGTTTTAACTGAAACAAAGATTATTTATTTGCTGTATCCATATAATGAAATGTCTCTTACTAAGCGAATTGTTAAAAGACCTAAAATATATTTTTCAGACACAGGGCTTGCAGCATATCTAGCAAGGCTGAATCATGCGAAGAATTTAGCTATAAACAAATTCGCCGGAGCTTTTTTCGAAACATTTATTGTGAATGAAATAATGAAGTCTTATACAAATAATGGGAAGCTATTTCCAGGATTTTATTACCGTGATAACAATCAAAATGAAATTGATTTAGTTTTAGTTAATCAAGGACAAATAAATCTTATTGAAATTAAGATGGGTATGTCCTTTAATAAAAGCGATGCTAAAGTTTTTGGAGTATTAGATAACACAAAACATAGTATAGGTACTCATGCAATTGTTTGTTTAACCGATAAAACATATTCTATTGGCCAAAATATTTTTGTCTTACCTATTCAAACAATTTAAGTTAAAAACAAATTACACTAATATTAACTTGTAAATTTTATGGTGTTAAAACTTAATATAAATCTTCAACAATTTATTCGTTAAACTCAAATAACTTAGAACATGATATAATAAATAAATAAACATATATGCGAGGTTTAGCCGTGAAAATTCAAGACTATTTAAATGTTATTCCTAATTTAGTAAAACAAAGAGGAAGAAATTATTTTAATGATAACAAAGTGAAAAATATTATTTTTGATGAATATTATGAAACTTATACAGCAACAGTAGTGGGCACTAAAACCTACATAACAACTGCACAGTTTGAAGATGATGAAGTTTTTAAGCTTACATGTACATGTCCAGTTAATGGTGTTTGTAAACATGAGGTTGCTTTGTTATATCATTTATTAAATAATGATAAAAAACCAAACAAAAATGATGAACAAATAATTAATATTAAAACTATTTTCAGAGAAACGGTAGCATTTCATCAAAAGGAAGTTAAACAAAAAGATGTTCTAAATTTTTCTAAACATTTTTTGTTTAAAAAAGATAAAAAAAACAACACTTTTGATTTTCACCAAGAAGTTTATTATATCTTTATGAATTTAAAAGAAATTTTAAAAGAAGAGTATTTTAAATTATATATTGAAACATACTTAAATCATTTCATTAATAAATCTAATTTTATTCATGTGATAAAAAGAGTATTAAGTGTTATTAATGATGAAAAAATTAAAAGTATCTACTATGAAGCAGCTATCATAAATAAAAAAAATTTTATTTATGATAGTGTTAAGACAGAAAACTTCTTTATTGATATTTTATTAAAACTTATCAGTAGAAACAATATGATTGGTTATTTATTTAACTTTGAAGGAGAAGTAACAATCGAGCTTATTAGAAATAAAGTTAATGAAAATAAGGATGAGTATTTCCCGCTTAACTTTGTTTTTGACTTTTTAGATAATCCAACAGTACTTAATTTTGAAAAGCTATTAGAGTATTATAATAAAAAAGATCTAAATGCGATATTTAGTGCATCAAAGGTTGTTCCTACAACATTTAAAGAAGCCTTGTTTTATAAAAGAACAATTAATAAAAACATTAAATACGATCAATTTAAATTAAGTTATGATGAAATTAAGAATTCTAAAGATAGTATTATTAATAATGATTTAAACGGCTTTATTAGTTTTATTAATAAAGATTTAAATACACATAGTAAATTAAAAATATATTCAAATGAAGAAGCCTTTAAAATTCTAGCCCTATTTGAATATGACTTTGATTTTGATAATAATGAACTACATTATTATTACGGTTTAAAACACGGCCTAATTAAAAAAGATGACGCAATCGTTATTGATAATAAGGGATTACCAAGAGAAATAAAACAAAGATATAATCATATATTTAAATTTGATAGTTTAAGAGAAAAAGCTAAATTAACAGGTATATTATTTTTAGATGAAAAATCCTTTAATGAGATGTTAGTAATTTACGACTTTAATCGTCCCTATCCATTAATACTAACATACCACTTAACTAAGGGTGGAATTAGCGCAAACAGTAATTTCGCTCATGAAATGGCTCCATATTATCTTCTTGATTTCTTCAATACAATAAGTAGTGAAGAAATCGAATCAGAATATACGAGAAAAACTAAAGCACTAGAGATTAAAAGAAGAGAAGCTATGGCTTTAGAACATCAACAACAATCAGACGCATTAGTTTTGGAACTATCTAATCTTTTACAAGATGAGGTTAGTGTTAGTGCTTCTGAAAAGGTGGAAATCGAAATTATTTTAAGTTTAGAAGATAAGAGTTTTGAAAATAATATTTATAAAATTGATTCTCCAACAACGATTGGGATTAAAACAGGTGTTAACCATAAATATTTTGTTAAGTCACTAGAAACATTTTTAAATGCTGTAGAAGAAAGAAAAACAGTTAAATATGGTAGTAAACTGGCATTTAACCATCAAATAGATTCATTTACTAAAGATGCCCAAAATTTAATTGAAATACTAGATACAAGCAGAGGATTTGGTTCTTATAAAAATAATATAGGTGGCAAAATATCTAGCAAAAATATGTTTAAGTTATTTAATAGTTTAATAGGTAAACACCTATATGTCTTTGGAGCAAGAAATTATTTTGAATATGATTTAATTTTATTTAAAGAAGAACCATTCGAAGTTGATGTTAAGATGTCAAAAGAAGGTTATGAAATCAATTTGGAAGAATATATTAAAAAACGTATTTATTTAATTATTTATCCAGAATTTGACGTCTTAATTAATTTAAATAATAACTTCATGCAGTTTGTTAAATATAAAAGTTTAAAACAAAGAAAGCTTGTGCATTTTCTAATTGAAAACAAAGAATTAGATTATGAGTTTGCTTTACCTAAGTTAGTAGAAACAGTTATTCCGCTTGTTTATAAGGATATTTCATTAACTGAAGATATTAAAGTAGAAGTTGAAAAATCAAAGTTAGTAGTTGATAGTTATTTTGACTATAACGAAACTAAAGATCAAATTGAATTAAATAGTAAAGTATATCGTAATGATATAGAGTTAGATATTAAAGATATTTTAGATAATGATTTAGAATATAAAAAATATTTAAATATTTTAAACACTTTTGGTTTTGAAAATAACATTATGAATGACCAAACAAACATCTTAATGTTTCTAAATGCTGATTTAACACCATTTAAAGACTTCGGTGATGTTTATATTACCGAAAACATCAAATCAAAACAAGTCGTTAAAAGAATTGATACAAAAATCCAAGTCTCACTTGTTGATAATATGCTTTTAACACATATAGAAGCTGCTGATTTAGATGATAAAGAACTTAGAAAAGTGCTTGAGGCATATCGATTAGGGAAAAAGTATGTTTTACTTAAAGATAAAGTTATCTTAACTAATACCGAAGAGATTAAAAATTTAAATACTTATATGTTGCAAAATGAAATTAATTTAAATCAAATCGAAAAAAGCGAAAAACCAATCTATGAAATATTTAAATTAGACCAAGAAGCATTAGATTTAAATATTGATATTGATAGCAAATTAAAAGAGATTATTGATGATGTTATCAATTTTAAAAATTTTAAAATTGATAGTAAACCAAGTATGTTTCCACTTTTAAAAAACTATCAAGTTGATGGTTTAAAATGGTTAAAAGTTTTAGCTAAACATAATTTAGGCGGCATTTTAGCAGATGATATGGGACTTGGTAAAACACTACAAATAATTAGTTTTTTAGAAAGCGAAGACTTTGATTTAAGTATTGTTATATGCCCAAAGAGTTTAACTTATAACTGGGCTTATGAATTAGAAAAATTTAATTCAAAAATTAAACCAATAATTTACGCAGGAACAAAACTTGAAAGAGAAGATATTTTTAATAATATAAAAAAGATAAAAGATAAAACATTAATTATTGTTTCGTATGACACATTAAGAAATGATATTGATTTATTTTTAGATTTAGACCTACATACAATAATTCTAGATGAAGCCCAACACATTAAAACAAGTACAGCTCAAAAGACTAGGGCTGTTAAAAAATTAAAATCAAAAAATAAGTTTATTTTAACTGGTACACCAATTGAAAATAGTATTTTTGATTTATGGAGTATTTTTGACTTTGTAATGCCTGGTTATTTATATAGCGCATCTAAGTTTAAAAAGTTAGGCGATAAAGTTCATGAAAGTGATGAAGAAACAATTAACTTTTTAATTATGAAAACAAAGCCTTTTATTTTAAGAAGAACGAAAAAAGAAGTGTTAAAAGAATTGCCAGAAAAAGTTGAGGAAATAATGTATGCAACATTTGATGGAAAACATAAAGAAACTTATGATGCTTATTTACTAAAAGTTAAAGAAAAACTAGAAGATAGTGATATATCCAAGTTTGATATATTAAGTGATTTAACAAGGCTAAGACAACTTTGTATTAGTCCGAAGTTAGTTTATGATTACTATAATGATGAACATATTAAACTTGATGTTATATATGAACTAATTAGAGAAGCAACTAACTCAGGTCATAAAGTGTTAGTTTTCTCATCATTTGTTAAAGCGCTAGATTTACTTAAAACATATTTAAATAAAGATAAATATTATATGTTAACTGGTGATACGAAAGCTGAATTAAGAGCTCAGATGGCAAATGATTTTAACCGAGAAGAAAGTGCGAAAAATGTTTTTCTTATTTCTCTTAAAGCCGGTGGAACAGGCCTTAATCTAACTGGTGCAGATGTTGTTATTCATCTAGATCCTTGGTGGAACTTAGCAGCTGAAAACCAAGCATCAGATAGAGCGCATAGAATTGGCCAAAAAAGATCTGTAACAGTTTATAAGGTTGTTATGAAGGATTCAATTGAAGAAAAGATTATTATGCTACAACAAAGAAAGAAAGACTTGTTTGATCAAATGATTGAACAAAGAGTTGATATTGAAAAACTAGATTTTGAAGATTATAAATATATAATTAGTTAATAACTTGATAAATGAACTGGAAGTTTTTAAGGATAATAGACTAAAAAGAATCTATAAGGAGAGGGTTTAAAACCCTCTTTTGTATATAAAATCAAAAACGTGTAAAAAACCACCAACAATAAGTTGTAGTGATGAATAAAAAAACTTTACTTTAAGAGTTAATTGTAATACAATATCAGTACACAATAAACTGAGATATGAGGTGTCATCTTGAAAATATATTTTGCTACAACAAAACTTGAAAAGATATTAACAAACGAAAGATTATTACGAAAGCGATATGGAAACTTAACGAACAAAATAATGGCAAGACTAACAGATCTAAGAACAGCGGATAATTTAAAGGAAATTACACATCTGCCTCCCCCTAGGCGTCATAAACTTTCTGGATATAAAAATATATTCGCTGTTGATGTATCTGGTAATTATCGAATAATATTTTCATCCATCGATGAGAATATTATTGAATTAGAAGAAATTGATGAGATAGTAATATTAGATATTGTAGACTATCATTAGAATGGAAAAGAACAAAAAGGAGAAATATATATGGTTTTTAATTATTTTACTAAACCAGGAGAAATATTGAAAGAATATATTGATGAAAGAGGAATAACTCAAAAAGAGTTAGCTATGAAAACAAACAGCAGTGAGAAACACATATCAGAAATAATTAATGCGAAAGCAAAGATAACGATAGATTTTGCATTAAAACTAGAAGAAGTGTTCCCAGATGTTAGTGCTAAATACTGGTTAAATCTAGAAAATGAATACCAGCTGTTTCTAGCAAAAAATTATGATGAGGAAATTGAAAATAGTAAAAAAATAGTTCAAGACTATAAACTTAAAGCTTTATTCAAAGGTATGAACTACACCGAAGATAAAATGGTTAAAGAAATGTTGAAGATTGTTGGTGAACCTAGTGTTAATGCTTTAGAATATAAAATCAAAGAAAATAAAAAGTATTTATACATGCATGAAGGAGGTAATGATAAAACAATATATTTATGGTTGAAATTGTGTGAAGAACAAATTGAAATTCAAAACGATCTAGAAATATTTCCCAAATATAATCATGAACTATTTTTTAAAAAACATAAAATAATAAAAAAATTACTTAATACAACAAATTATAAAATGGCTTTAGATAATGTAAGACTATTTTTAAACAAACACGGTATAGGCTTAGTAATAGAAGAAGCGCTGCCAACTTCAATGATTAGAGGTGCGGTGACTGTCATAGACAATCACCCAATGATATATCTATCATTAAGATATAAAAGGCTAGATTCTATTTATTTCGCGCTTATACATGAAATAACACACATTGTTAATAAAGACTATGAAAACATAAAATATTCTTTGACTTATGAAAGAGATGAGAAGGAAGTTATTTCAAATGAAAAGTCGCGTGAGTTTTTTGTTAATAAAGCAGATTATACAAATTTTGTTCAATTAGGAAAATTCGATCAAGAAGACATTATTATATTTGCTAAAAGTCAAGGAGTTATTGTTGATGTGATTGTAGGTTTCTTACAAAGAGATGGTTATTTAGAGTATTCAGAAATGACTTACTTAAGAACCTATGTTGAAAGTGAAGGTGATACATAATGTATATTCCAATGTATAAAAACAGGATGTATGAAAACATATTTTTAAACAAATATGGTCATTTATTTGAACATGAAAAAATAATGCCTTATATAGAAATTATAGATTTAAAAATCGGGAAGAAAGAATATAATGAAGAATCTATTGTTATGCATTATGACGGCTTAATCAACACTAAATATTTCATTGATTTTTTCACCTTCCTAGCAAGTGAATATAGTCAAATAGACACAACAAAACTTAAATACTCACTTGATCTTAGGTCAGAAACCACAGATAAATATATTAAAAGGTTAAAATCTACTAAAGTTAGCAACAAAGCAATCCCAGTTATATCTATAAAAAGAGGAAGAGAAAAATTATTAGACGTTGAATCAATTAAAGCTGTGATCCGAAACTTACAAATAGAAAAAGAAGAAATTGCAGTTAGGATTGAGGCGTTTTTATACAGTAAATTTAAAGACGTAATAACTTCTTTATTACGTGAAAGTGATTATTTATTTTATGATATCATGGAAGAAAGTACCGATCCTTTTATTTTAGACTTAATGGATTTTGATAATGACGACAAGTTTAAAAAAATAATCACAAGTTCTCCTCGCAAAAGAGACATAACAAATGCTAGTTATTTAGAATCGGGTTATACAGATTTAATAGATAACCACCTAAGAAAAGATTACAAAGAGTTATTCTTTGATGGTTCGGCTGATTATTCAGGACTAAAAGATGATTTACCAAAAGCTGGTGGTGGAGGATATGGAGCTGCACTTGCAATGCTTTATGATTTTAAAATGAATTCTTATTATACTATAACTAATAAAGATACAAAAGATGGATCAGCTGGTTACGAATTTGTTATTCATGAATTAGAAAGAGATTTAATTAAGAAAAAACTAAGACTAAATGATGATTGCTTAGCTTATCAATTTATAAAAGATGAATTTATTGAAACTGGCAAAAATGGAAACTATGCAAAATGGAACTTAGTTACTTTAATTAGACAACTTTCAGAAATAAAATTATCTACAAAATATTATTTGTAGATAATTTTATAGTCGATATTATTTTTAAAAAACCATTGAAAGTCAAGCGGATAAATAGAATTAACATTATCGTATAAGAAGTTCCATTTATCATAGTATTTCTTCTTTATAGTTTCCCTGTATATTTGATTAATATATTTGGAAGAATGTTTTTCTAGTAAGATTTTTATCAAAGCATCTTTAGATAAACTTTTAACGTTAGTATCAGCAAGTAAAGAGAGTTCGCTTTTAGTTAAGGATTCTAATTGCTTATAAGGATTAATTAGTTTATTTCTAATAGCCTCACGTTCTACTATAAAATCAACATTTCCTAGCCTGTTTTGATAGTAATAAATTATTCCAACATGAGTAGGAATGTTTGATTTAATTATTTCTTGCTCACCTTCAGGAACAATAACAAATATTTTATCAAAAAAATCTGTGTAGTCTTGAAGTTGTTTACTTAAACGGTCATAAGTGTCATATTCAGTCTTAATTTCAAAGACAGAGGATTTGCCATTCATTAAACATAAGTCAGCACGACTACCTCCAGTATTTAACTCAAATACAGTAGTGTTTAGTCGAGGAGATTTCTTTATTAAGAAGCGTTTAATAAAAGCAGACTTAATGACTGACTCATTTAAAAAGTTCTTTGTAATTAAGTTGTTGTAAACATCTCTAATGTTATCTATATTAATATAGTCGTTAGTTATGTTTTGATAACTTTTCAATAAACTCAAGTTTGTTTTTAAAGGTGAGTAAGCCGAAAAAAGTTCTCTTGAAATTTTTAATGAATTGTCCATATATCTTTTGCTCCTTTGATATAATTTCTTTACTAACATTTTAACATAAAAAGGATTAAAAGAATAATGTTTAAATATATAAAAAGTTAGATTATCTTTATTCTCAGTTGAAGGAACTCATTTCAAAATACTATGAAGAAACCGATAAAATTAATCAATCAATTCTCTCAAAGCCTGAACTTGAATTAGCTTCTGGATATGGGTTGTTTAACACCATTATTGAATATCATTTCAAATCAATAAATGATGAAATCAATTTGGAAGATACAAGATTATTACAACCTCATAAGATGTTATTGAAATTATCAAAAGCGCTTGAACCAAATGCTAGAAAAAGAGATTTAAAAATAGAGTTAACCAAAGAATCTTCTTTTACAAACGTTAATATTATAAATTTATCGGACATTTACCTTGCGTTTTTTTCTTTACTTGAAAACGCAATAAAATATTCGTTGCCAGGAGGGATAATAACTATAGATATTAAAGATGAACAAGAGAATGCTGTTGTTAATATAAAAAATTCCTGTGAAACAATTGGTGATAACTGCGATAAATTAAATTTTCGTGGTTTCAAAGGAGATAATAGCAAAAAAGATAGCAATGGTTTAGGATTATATTTTGTTAACGAAATTTTTAAGAGTGGCAATATAGCACATGAATATATGTGTGATGAGAGAGAATTTAATGTTAAGGTGATATTAAAAGATAGAGATCCGATATAATATAGGTTTTAAAGGTTTTAAACCGTGGTTTGATTAAATAAATGTTGAAATCAAAAAAAATTAAAACTTTCTAATTGGTTGTAATGATTTCAATTGGGATTATTTAATTTAACCATATGATTAGTTAATTAAGGTTTATGAAAAACTGAAAAATAAGGTGGTAATTAAGAATGATAAAGTTTATAAATTATGATACAAAAAAAGAATTTGAACTAAAATTAGATAAAGAGTTAATTTTTGTTTTTGGGGGAAACGGGACTGGTAAAACTACTTTGAGTAGAGAATTTAAATCAGATGATAGTTTTGTTTTTAATACAGATTTTATTAATAGAAATGTTTATGTGACAGCACCAAAAGGAATAAAAATAGATAGCGAGATTAAAGAGAACTTCTCAAGTTTGTTTTTAGGAGAAGAAGCTGTTTCTTTAGCAAAAACTGTTGAAAAAATAGAAAATGAAGTTAAAAAACTAAAAGGAGAGTTTGAACGAAAAGAAAATGGACTTAAAAACGAAATATCAAATCTTAAACTATCCAATTATTCTGATTTTGGAGAAATTAATAATAGTGTTGAATTTGAGTTCGTATTTTCACATGAAAAATCAAAAGAAGAGAATAAAAGTAGTTTCAAATATAAGAAAGGATTAGGAACGTTTATTAGAAATAAAGAAGAGTTTGAAAAGCATCTTATAATTTATAATGAGCAAACTATAATAAATGGATTTAATGAAAAAGTTTTGAATGACAAAACACTAACTTCGGTTATAAAATATAAGAAAGTTGAATTCAATTACGATAGGATAGAAGAATACAACCGGAAAGTATCACAAATTAATGAGATTGAAAAATCTTTCAAAACAAAGGACGGAATTAAAGACATACAATCCTGGGTCAAGTTAGGTGTTGAGCTACATAATTATGGAGATGACTGTTATTTTTGCGGCAATAAAAACATAGATGAATCTATAAAAATGTGGAAAGCAAAATTAGAAAATGAATTAATAAAAAACAAAAGGTTGTTACTAGAAGATATAGAAAAATTTCTAAATAGTATTAAAGATATTGCGAATGATAATATTTATGAAAAAGTTTTACCAAAAACAATATCTACTTTAAAAAACTTTAGTAAAGAATTTAAACAATATAAGGTCAGTCTTGAGCAAAATAAACCTATCTCTATTGTTAAAACAGATATAATTATTGACGAGAGCAGTTTTGAACAAAGCGAGTTAAATAAAAATTTAGTTAATTATTATTTGAACAATAACAACCTTGAAGAACTCATTTTTGAGTATGTCTATATTAATGATTATGAAAAGTATTTAAATAAAAGCAAAGAAAAGTCAATAAAGAAAAATGCCGAATATGCTGAAAAAACTGCAAGTATAATTAACAAAATAAGTGATGAATTAGGATTCGCAAAAAATATAAAAGTTGTTTCAGACAATAGAGGAAATATGCCCAAAGTTAGTTTAAGTGACGGTGAAACTAAGATTTCAGAATTTAGTGAAGGACAAAGACATAAATTGGCGCTATCAATATTTATAGCAAGCCTCTTTAATACTGTAAAACCGATAAAAAATATTGTTTTAGATGATCCTGTAAACACTCTTGATGTTAAATCATACTTTTCACTTAAAAGAATATTGCTTCATAAACTTCCTACGTATAAGCATTTAATAATATTAACACACAATTTTAGTTATCTAAATGTTCAAGCATCAAATATTCTTAACAATGAAAAACTATTAGATAAATCGAAACTAATGGAAATAACGCCAGACGAATTCAGGGAAATATCATTTAAAGCAATTAATTATGATGATATATTACTTCTCGCTACAGTTTTAAAAGAGACAAAAACACTAGCAGATATTTCAAAATATTATTGGATGATATTAAAAGTTGCAAGAAATTATCTAGATTTGAGACTAAGAATTCAAGGTGCAGATAATTATGGAAACCCTACAGAAGAGATAAATTCACTAAATATTTCAAGTCAATTAAAGAGTGAACTTTCCAGTTATCTTGAAGTTATAACAAAGAATTGCAATAGAATAGATATTAAGGTTTCCCAACTACGAGAACTATTTGAAAATTTTGATTCGTTCATCAAAAAACTTGAATTTCCAAAATTCACCTTAGAGAACATATACAACATACTAAACAAACATAATGAAAACGAAAAGTTAGAACAAAGTGAAGAAATAAAAGATATATTTGAAGAAGTATTACTATTCGGGAAAAACATTTTCTTTCATGATGAAGAAAAAACTGTGGAAACCGAAA
>DURF01000206.1 GCA_012837395.1 Acholeplasma sp.
AGGGGTATTTTTAAATATGGGGATAAATAAAGATTTGTTACTATCAAAAGACAATCTGCCCTTAGATAGAAAACTATGGCCCATAAAGGGTGATAAGTTATATGTTGAGTTAAATGTTAAAAATAGATTAACAGCTAAACTAATAAAACCACAAAACATATTTATGAATAACGAACTAAAAATAAATAGTGAAAAAGAATTCTTTGTTCAATATATAGGAGCAGAGGGTATGAATTTATATAATGAAGATAAAGATTTGGTTTTTGTACATAATAGTTTGTTTCGTGGAAATTATCGTTTAGGTGAACGTGTTAATGCCAGAATTATAAATCTAACTGAAAACGGATATAGTGTTAGTTTAATTAAACAAAAAGAGAATTTAAGATTTGATGATGCGGAAACTCTTTTAAATGCATTAAGACAATATAAAGAACTACCTTTAACAGCAAAAAGTAATAGTGAAGAAATTTCTAAATATTTTGAAATGAGTAGAAAAGCATTTAAAAGAGCGTTGGGATTATTATATAAAGAAGACAAAGTGAAATTTGAAGACGATAAAACAATATTAATAAATGGTGATAAAAATGAGTAATAAAAAATTAGTAGACAGTATTACATCAAGAGATGTAGATTTTGCAAGATGGTATACTGATCTTTGTTTAAAAGCAGAATTAATGGATTATAGCGATGTTCAAGGATTTATAATTTACCGTCCTTATGGTTACAATATTTGGGAAAATATTCAAGATTATTTAAATAAAGAATTTAAGAAAACAAATCATGAAAATGTATATTTTCCATTAGTTATACCAGAATCTTTATTTCAAAAAGAAAAAGATCACGTGGAAGGGTTTGCTCCTGAGACCGCGATGATTACAACATCTGGTGTTGAAGATTTAGCAGAAAGATTAATTGTAAGACCAACATCAGAAGTCTTATTTGCAACCCATTATGCAAAAATAATTCAATCATATCGCGATTTGCCAAAATTATATAATCAGTGGTGCAGTGTTGTAAGATGGGAAAAAACAACAAGACCTTTTTTACGTGGTAAAGAGTTTTTATGGCAAGAAGGACATACTGCACACGCAACATCAAAAGAAGCACAAGCAGAAACACTTAAAATGTTAGATATTTATGAAAAACTTGGAAAAGATTTACTAGCAATTCCTTTTGTAACGGGTCGTAAAACTGAAAGAGAAAAATTTGCAGGGGCAATTGAAACATATACAATTGAAGCACTAATGTATGATGGAAAAGCACTACAATCAGGAACAAGTCATTATTTTGGACAAGAGTTTGCTAAGGCATTTGATATTAAATTCCAAAATGATAAATCTGAAACAGAATACGTTTATCAAACATCTTGGGGCGTATCAACAAGATTAATAGGAGCAGTTATAATGGTTCATGGTGATGATGAAGGATTAGTCTTACCACCATATGTTGCCCCAACACAAGTTGTAATTATTCCAATTCAAGGTAAAAAAGAAGTAGTTGTTGATACAACTAATGATTTATACAATAAAATAAAAGAAACAGGTATTAGAGTGAATTTAGATGACTCAAACCGTAGTCCAGGTTGGAAGTTTAGTGAATATGAAATGAAAGGTGTTCCATTAAGAATTGAAATAGGACCTAGAGATATAGAGAACAACCAAGTAACAATTGTAAAGAGACATAACCGTGAAAAACTTAATGTATCTTTAGATGATATTGTAGATGAAATTCCTAAATTGTTAAAAGAAGTTCATAATGAAATGTATGAAAAAGCATTAAAACATGTTAATGAAAACACAAGAACTGCAAAAACATATGATGAATTCAAAGACCACTTACAAAAAGGTGGTTATGTTAAACTAAGTATTGCAGGTGAAGAAGCTGAAACTATCATTAAAGAAGATACTGGCGCGACCGCTCGTGCAATTGTTGA
>DURF01000207.1 GCA_012837395.1 Acholeplasma sp.
GGAGCATCACTACTACTGTTTAATATAATGCTTTCTTTTAAATACTCTTTAAATGGGTATACTAAGACATCGTGAACAATGTTTTCATTTATAAAATCTTCATCAGATTTTATAAATAGAGGCTGAATATCAATTGCTGTATTGCCTATTTTACTTAAAACATTTGTGCTTGCAAGTGAGGCATGGACTATTCGATCAATTACACCTTTTCTTTTAGTTTTATTTATTAAACTAACAACCTCATCTAAACCTTTATCACCAATTACATGAATAGCAAGCCCTTTATCGTTTTTTCTAATCTTTTTTACTAACTCTTTTAATTCTTTATCTTCAAACATCTTAATTCCGTTATTTAAAGTATTTTTATAATAACTATTAAGATATGCTGTTTTAGAAGATAGCGTACCGTCATAAAATAATTTAACTTGAATATCTTTTAATAAGTTATTATTAGTTGGATAATATTTTAAATAATTATTTAATATTTTATAATGGATTAAAGTGTTAATTCTAAGTTTTTTATTTTTCGATAAGTCATTTAGTATTTCAACAGTTTCTAAGTAACTGTTGAAATATGATAAATCATCAGTATGTATACTAGTAAAGCCGTTTTTATGTAAACTGTCAATTGCATTTATTCCGTAATTAATTAACTCTTCTTTACTACTATTTTCATAATAAGGTTTAATTAGTGATGCTTCTTGCTCATTTGTAATAATCCCGTTTGAGTTTGTTAAATTTGTTAATTTTAAAACTTTACTATTAACGGTAAAACTATGATAATCATTATGTCTTAAAATGATTAAATGATCCCTACTTATTAAATCAAGATCATCTTTAGTAATACCAATATTATAATAACCTTCAACTTTCAATGTATCTTCTTTAAACATTGAACTAATTAATTTTAAAACTTCTTCTTTGTTTTTATTTAATAATAAATTATTACTACTTAATTTTCTACCATAACCAAGTAAGTGCATATGACTATCCGTAAAGCCTGGATAGACATATGCACCCTTTAAATCAATCTTTTCTAAAGCATGGTAATTGTCGCAATCATCACCAACAGCGATAATTACTCCCTTATTCGTTAACACTTTATCATATTTAGTTTTACTATCTTTCATACTATAAAAGTTTGCGTTAAACCATAGTTTCATAATTGTATATTCCCTTTTTGTCTAAGTTGAATTTATTATTAATAATAACATTATTATCTTTTAAATAATTTATTAACTCTTTCGCATCACTATAGCCTTGATTAATTCTATTAATTAGTGACTCTTCATTAAAATCAAGTGAACCAAGTATTGTTCTAACTAGTTTTGTTTTAGGTGAAAAATCAATAATAATATTATCATTATAATAATTTGATAAATCACCCGTTGGTGATAGACTAATTACTATTATAACATTACAACCCTCTTTTATTACTAAGTCAACAGGTAGGTTATTTAAAAGACCACCATCAACATAATAATTATTATTTATTTTAGTTGGTCCAAAAACAATTGGTACACTAGAACTTGCAAGTACTGCTTTATGTGGGTCTTTTAAATTGTTTAAATGAAATATCTTTTCTTCCATATTAGCTTTAGATAATTGTTTACGTAAAGAAATATCTTTAACCTTACTAGCAACTACTAAACCTTTAATATTACTATTTCTTAAGTTTTCTTTTTCTTGATTAGCAATTAAGATCTCATACATTTTAGTTTGATCAAAAAGTCCAAGTTTATCTTGTTTAAATCTACTAAGTCCATTATACATTTCATGATTATCAATTTGGAGCCAAATTTCCTCCATTTTTTCATAACTTAGTCTCTCCATTACTAAACACGCATTAAATGCACCTATAGATGTACCTGATACTACTTTTAAGTCATTTAGTAGTTCTTCTTCTATTAACGCTTTTAAAACTCCTATTTGATAACTTCCTTTAGACCCACCGCCACCAAGTGTTAAACCTAACTTCATTTCTTCACCAACCTTATATCTATTATACAAAAAATATTGGAAAGTTATATGTTTATTTTGATGTTTTCGTTTTATCGATGACTAATTTATTTTGAAGTTATAAGAAATTAGTGACGAAAGTGGGCTAGGCATCTAGTAAAAAAGCGGGTAATTCCGCTTTTTTCATTTATATTTATATTTGAATTCCTGCTTCCTTTAAAATGTTCTTAATTAATTGATGAATAGAAAGTGAAGGATTCACTTAGTAATAAGATTGATTCTGATATTCTTTTTTGTGTAATTTAAATTATTGTTATTTTCTATTATGTCTGCATTTCTTATTGCATTTTTCAAATCATCAAAAGTTAAAGTGTTAAGTATTTGTTTTATTATTATTCTATTAAATTTTTAAGTTCATTTATAATTAAATTTGTATTGTCTTTATATCTTGTTAAACTAAGTACACAAGCAACAGCAACATAAACAACAGTAACTAAATACTTGTACTCATAAATAGATTGATCTGCATCTATAGTATTATCTTTTAATAGTTTATAAGATTCAATTACATGTTCCATAACATCACTGCTATTAAATATTATTTCATTTCTTTCAATATGTTTAATAAACAATTTAATAATATTTTCAATAATATAGTTGATTAGTCTTTCACCATGACGAACCAATTTATCTTCAATTAATTGTTGTCGCACCTTTTCCTTATATAGCCTGGGAGCTCCAATATGTTCATAAAACTTATTATCTGCTAATACTTCAATACAAGGATTACTAATTAATACCATTCCATCTTCTGGAGTATTAAATTTATTAAGGAGATTATGAAATTCTTCACCTACATTTGCATCCCCATCATAAACAATAAAGTTTAAAGCAACTTCTTCTTTAATTTTATAATGAAGTGATAAGTCCATTGAATTTTTATCAAAGACTCTTAACATCGCGAGTAATTCAGTTTTTTCACCCGGTATTAAATAAACTACTTTTTTATCTTTAGTAAGTTTATATTTTTCAAAATTACTTCCTCTTGTTTCTTCAACAATTTTAAAATCTAACAATTTAAAAACTTTTTTAAAAATCAAAAGTTCTGTACTTTCTCCTTCTACTATTATTAAAGCTCTACTCATCTAGTAGCCCGCCATAATACATTTTTTCAATATTGTTAATTTCTCTTATATTTGGATATGTATCAGACAGTTTATTATAGTTTGATTGATTTTTCTTTTCATCCCATTTGGAAAAGAATATTTGATCTGGTCTTAAGCTTTTTAATAAGTTAGTATTATGTGATGAAAATATTAACTGAATATCAAAGTTATTATTTAATTCTTCGATAAACTGACTCGCTACAAAAGGATGAAGACTTCTTTCTAATTCATCCACAACTAAAAGCGTTCCTTTTTTCATTTGTAATATTATTGTTAATATTATACTATGATTTCTCATACCGTTTGACATTAGAATTTCTGGCATAAATATATTTGATCCTTCTCGTTTAAAATTTAGAGATTGTTTTTCATCAACTTTTGTTTCTCTTAAAGTTAACTCATAGACAGGAAAATTATTATATTTTTTAAGAAGTTTATTAACATCCTTTGATTTTTCAACCAACAGTTTATTTAGAATACTTATTTGTGAAACACTACCAAAAACATCGCCTCTAACATCAATATAATTGATTGATGATAAATAGTCATAGGCTATACTCACTAAATTCTTAGGTGAAGATTCCTCGTGCTTCTCGATACCAATTTGTCTTAATGCTGAATATTTACTGTTTGTGGCAGTCAAAGTTTCTTCGTTATTTTTTGATTTAAGTATTATTTTTATATTTTCTCTTACTAATTCTAAGTTATTAACACTTAACATTTCTTTTTTGATTTTATCTCCATTAAACAAATTGGTAATAATTTTATAATCAAAAACAAACCCCTTATATTCAAAAACTATTCTAACTTTACTATCTTTGTTAACCCCGGTTTCTAAATTGGGAATAAATAAACCTAAGTTATTTACCGGTGTTGTCATAATTTCTTGAAGTGTTTGAAAAACTCTTAAAATAATTGTTTTTCCAGAACCATTAGCACCAAAAATGGCATGAGGGTTTGTATTCATA
>DURF01000208.1 GCA_012837395.1 Acholeplasma sp.
ATGTTAAACAAAGAAAGGAAACTTGTTATCTTTGGCCCACCTGGTACTGGTAAAAGCCAAACTATAACAAGTATTATTGCTAATGCAGTTTTAAATCAAGAAAATGTTTTAGTCGTCAGTGAGAAGAAAGTCGCTCTTGATGTTATTTATTCACGACTTAAAGGTGCATCTAAATATGTAATGTTTATTGATGATGCTGAAAATAAAGCAGAGTTTTATAATAAGCTAAGTAATTTTATTGATCCAACTCCGCCAGTTAGAACAATCAACAACGATATTTATAAATCAGAAGAAGAAATTACAGAACTTATTAATACACTTGATAACTCTTTGAAACTATTGTTTGAAAAAGAAGATGATGTTATTACGAATGATCTTTTTAATAGATACTTAAAAGACCGCGAAATAGTTGATTTTCTAATTCCAAAACATGTTTTTAATATGTTTAACGAACACTTTAAAAATCTATCATTTAACGATATTAAATCATTAGAAGAAACATTTGATACTAACAATAAATTAAACGATTATTTAGCATACCACGAAATGATTGATAAGTATCCATTGTTAAAGAAATTGGAAACTAAAATAACAAGAAGTTCTAAACTAGAATTTAATAAGTTTAATGAAACATATTTATCTTTTATTAATGATTATAATACTTCTAAGTATTTTAGAAAAAGAAAACTAAAAAAACAGTTTTTAAAAGATAATAATTTATATCTTGATTTTTTAACAATTAAAAAATCAACTGATAAAAAGTATTTAAAACTACTTACTTTAGATCCAACACTTCACAATTATATAAACGAAAACATTAATAAATTAGACAAGATAACAAACAACTATAATAAATTAAACGAATTATCACTTGTTTATTTAAATATGTTATTAAAAGATGATTTGCTAAAAGATGTTATTGACATAAATAAATATCGCAAATACTTATTTGATGCATATTTCACTGGATATTTAGAAGAGTTTAAAACTAAAAATCAAAAAGATTTATATATTATCAACGAATATCAAGAAGCTAATAACAAATTAAATGAACTTATTAATGAAAAGATTCAAATTTCATTAGAATCTTTTGAAATGGAATTATTTAAAAATGCACTTAACTTTTCAAATACAAAAAGAATTATGGATATTAAACGTATTCTTGAATTAACGAGAAAACCAAGTATTAACGCATTTATTAATCGCTTCCAACCTGAACTTCAACAAAATGTTAAAATCTGGATGATGACACCTGAAGTAGTTAGTGCTGTTATTCCTTTAGAATATGGCATGTTTGATTTAGTAATTTTTGACGAAGCATCACAAATGTATGTTGAAAAAGGAATTCCAGCAATATACCGTGCTAAGAAGGTTGTTATTGCCGGAGATCCTAAACAACTTAGACCTTCAAGTTTAGGTTTTGGTAGAATAAACGATGAAGATGAATTTTATGAAGATGAAATGTTACAAGATGTATCTGTAGACGCTAAGAGCTTGCTTGATCTTGCTAGGTATAAATATAAAGAAACACTACTTAATTATCACTACCGCTCAAATTATGAAGAATTAATCGCGTTTTCCAATTACGCCTTTTATGAAGGTAAGTTAATAGTTTCTCCAAACCAAAAATCAAGTGAAAAACCACCAATTGAATATCATTATATTGAAGACGGTATTTTTCATAAAAGACAAAACGAACAAGAGGCAAAAGCAGTTGTTGATTTAATTAAGAAAATATTTAGACAAAGAAAAAATAATGAAACAATTGGTGTTATTACCTTTAATAGTACCCAAAGAGATTTAATTGAAAATTATATCGATCGAGAACTCTTTAAAAGAAGTAGTTATCAAAAACAATTTGAAAATGAATTAAATAGAAGAGATGATAATGAAGATAAAAGTTTATTTGTGAAAAACATTGAAAATGTCCAAGGTGATGAAAGAGATATAATTATTTTTTCAATGGGTTATGCTAAGGATAAAACTGGAATAGTAAAAAGAAGATTTGGTTGGTTAAATCATGAAGGGGGACAAAATAGATTAAATGTTGCTATAACAAGAGCAAAAGAGAAAATCTATTTTGTAACATCACTTTACCCTGAAGAGTTTAAAGTTGATGATTTAACTAATGATGGACCAAAGTTATTAAAAGACTTTATGAGGTATTGTTACTTCATATCAAACAATAAAAAAGACTTAGCTAAAATTGTTTTAAATGAACTTCATTCGACAGAAGAAGCAACAAAACTAGTTTTAACTAATACTTTAATTGAAGATGTTAAAAAACGTTTAGAGCGCTTCAAATATGAAATACACACATCTATTGGAATAGGTGAATATCATATAAGCCTTGGCGTATATGATAAGGATAATAAAATGTATAAACTAGGTATTATATGTGATATTGTTGATAATAATAATTTAAACTCAAGAAAAGACCTTCTTCATCAAGAAAGATATTTAAAAGCCAGAGGCTGGCAAATATACCGTGTATTTTCAAACAACTGGTACATTGATCCAAACAAAGAAATTAGAAAGATAAGAGAATTACTTAAATGAAACAAAACACAATAAGAAATGTCATAATCTTTAGTTTAATAGGTAATATATTACTAACGGCTATTAAATTAACATTTGGATTACTAGGTAATTCTAATAGTTTAGTTAGTGATGGATTTAATTCCCTATATGATATATTTGTAAGTATTTTAATATTAGTAGTTTTAAAGGTATCTAATAAAACTCCCGATAAGAATCATCCTTACGGTCATGAGAAGTACGAAGGAGTTATGTATTTATTTTTAAGTTTCATTATTTTATTAACAGGTGGTTTTTTATTAAAAAGTGGCATTAGTAACCTGTTAAAGTATTTTAATGATAATACGGTAATTATTAAACCAGAAAGTTATACAATGATTGTTGCTGTTGTAGCACTAGTGATAAAGTTTGTTTTATTTGTTGTTACTAATAAAACAGCAAACAAATATAACTCAAGCAGTCTAAAGGGAGACACTAAAAATCATTTATATGATATGCTATCTACTTCAGTAAGCTTACTTAGTATAATACTTGCGCAATTTGGTTTATTATATTTTGAACCAATAGCAACCATAATAATATCAATATTCATATTATATTCAGTCTATGAAATGATTAAAGAAGCTGTTTCGTTTTTAGTTGATGAAGCTCCTAAAAAAGAAAAAGTAAGAGCGATCCATCAAACAATTCTAAATTGTGATGGCGTAATTAAAATTGATGATCTAAAAACAAGGAAACATATGAACCATATTTATGTCGATGTTGAAATTGCTGTGGATAGAAATTTATCACTACTTGAAGCACATAAAATAGCAGAAGATGTGCACTTAGAAGTAGAAAAAGAGTTTGATGCGTTGCACTGTATGGTGCATGTTAATCCATATAAATCTTAAATGTTAACATAAATATATAAAAGCTATAAATTATATTGTAAATATTAATAAAATAAGAAGGGGGAGGTATTCAAATATTTACTCTTATTTGAATACGTGTGTAAAAACAATGAGAAAAAACAAAGTATTTAGTAAAGTTTTAGGGGTTATTACCGTTATGTTATTATCTTTAGCATTTAGTAATTTTTATAAATCCAATAACGAATATGATGATAAGTAGATAACTAAAGTAGCTGACAATAACTTATTTAATGAAAGGTATGATGATCATAGCCTTCTTTTTTATTATCTAGGAAAGTTCGTCTTTTCTAGATAATAGTGATATATCCATTTAAACAAACAGAAAACCCTTCGTAAGAAGGTATAAACAATATTTACTTAACAACAAATTATTTAGAATTTAAAACTGGAATGGTTATAATAAAGTAGACACAAAGATAAGAGAATAAAAAAAGAAACTTACTAAGAAGTTTCCGTTATTACTAAAATATCATTAATTTGAACACTAAATATTTTAGCCAAGACAACTAAATTATCAATTGTTGGTAATGAATCACCCCATTGCCATTTATAAATGGCTTGAGGTGATTCAAAGCCTAAAATGTTTTGAAGGTCTTTTACCGTCATATTATTATTAATACGCAACTGTTTAATATTTTGTCCTGTTAGTTTTAAATTAATTACAGGATATACAAATTTCATAAAAGACCTCCTATTTTTTTACTAAATCATCAACTTCACGATATCTTTCCAATGTTTTTAACATAAATTCATAAGGTGTTGCAGCTTCAAGGTCATTGTTAATAACAAGTTCTAAGATTTTTTGGCTAGATCCACTAACAAGTCTTACTCCAAGTTCATTAGAAGTAACTGGGAAGTGAACATCTCTCGCTTCAACATTCCAAAACACTAACTCAGGCATTTTTAAACCTAGTTCATTAAACTTATCCTTATATGTTTTAAAGGTTGATTCACCTTCAACACAATAATCAAACTCCATATCACTAATAATAATGACTTGTTCAACCATATCTTCTTGTTTAACTCTACCTTTTTTAGCAACATTTAATAATAGTTCATATACCTTACTTATGTTAGTGTTAGCAACCTCATCAAAACTCTCGACAAACTTTAACTTCTCATCAATAGTAACATCAGGTATTTTAATTAATTGTGGGTTTTCACTAAAGGTAATAAAATGATTTTTAAAAGGTTCAGGTAATTGTTCAGCAAAGTAGATCGCAAGTGATGTTGCTACTTGCATTGGAACAAGCGAACCATGACCATAAAGCATTGAACTAGAACCATCTCTTACAACAATAGCTTTAGTTTTAGCTTCAAATCTCGGTAGAGCTTTCCAATATGTATCTTGGAATCTTTGATTAATATCATAACTATGAGTTTGGGCTATAAAAGCAACATCACTAACACTTGCAGTGTTAGTATTCATTTTAGCTAAACCACTATCAACTCTATCTAAATATTTAGAAAACCTTTCTAAATCATTTCTAATAAATGCTTTATTATATTTTAACATCGCAAGTGATGGAACACCTTCATAATTAAAGGAATAGTTTTTTGTTCTTAAATAGTTTTCTAAAATTCTTCCTTTTCTAAGTTTACTTAAAGTTTTTCTATATTCTTCATTAGTCATATTTAAATACTTAGCTATTTTTCTAGCAAGTAATCTCGCTTCTTTATTACTTGTATTAATAGAAGGTAACCATTTAGCCAAAAGAGATACTTTGTCATTGTTTTTAAGTTTATTTAAATCACTATCTAACTCTGTTTCAATAAACTTTAAAACATCATTTTCAATTGGCGTATTAAAGCCAGCTAAGATATCATCATATCTTCCATACTTAGGAATTAAAGGTATTAACTTTTTTGCTAAGTTTGGATTTAAATTAGCAAACATATTAAATAACAACCTAAAAGAGTTTCTCTCTCCCAAACCATTTAAAATATCTCTTAAATAAAGCAATATCTTCATAGTTATAGTACTATCTTCAAAGTAAGATCTAATAAATAAATTACTCAAATCATAGTAATTATAACGCAAACCACCCATTAAAGAATATAGATCAAGTGTATATTTGCCAGTAGTAGTAAATGCAGTATCGCCTTTTTCGGTTGTAGTTTTAATTAAATCGTTTCTTAACGCTTCAATATAGTTCATTTATAATACCTCCAAATAAACATGAAATAATTAGGGGCGGACCATAATTGGTCCGCTACAAGATGCATAAAGTTAATCTGATGTTCTCTACACCTGTTTAAATATGCTGTTAGCATCTTCCCTATAACAAGACACATAATAATAACTTTACTTTAAAGTAGATAGTTGCTGTTAGTGTCTTTACACTTCATATTATACGAGATTAATTATTCTTTGTAAATAAACCGCTAGTTTAATTTGTTTCATTGTGTTAAAATTAAAACAATAAAGGAAGTGATTAATTATGAAGAAATGTTTAATTGTTGTTGATTTCCAAAATGATTTTGTTGATGGTGCACTAGGATTTAATGGTGCAGAAAAACTAGATCAAATTATTGAAAATAAAATTAAGGATTATTTAATTAATAATCAAGATATCTTATATACTCTAGATACTCATTATGATAATTACTTAGAAACCCAAGAAGGAAAAAGACTACCTATCATACACTGTATTGATAATACTAAAGGTCATGAAGTATATGGTAGTACAGGAAAGTATTTAAAAGATGCTAAAAAAGTATTTAAGAAAAATACTTTTGGTTCACTTGAACTAGGAAACTTTTTAAAAGATAAAGACTATGATGAAATAGAAATAGCTGGTCTAGTTACAAACATGTGTGTTATCTCTAATGCGATTATTGCAAAATCAGCTCTACCAGAAGCAAGAATAGTAGTTGATAAGAATGCATCACTTAGTTTTGATAAAGACTTACACAATAAAACTCTTGATGTTTTAAAAGGTATGCAAGTAGATATAATATAGTAAAAAGTATAATATGATATTGACTTCCTCCAGATAATTGCTTTTAACACAATTATCTGGAGGAGTTTTATCAGCTTATTAAGTAAATAGAGGGTTCATATCAAATCGATATGAACCCTCTTAAACTATTCTTTTAAAGCTTCAATTATTAAAGGTAGGTATTTAGGTAAATCAGGCGGTCTACGCGCTGAAATAATATGTCCATCTCTAATTGCTTCAACATCATGCCAAATAGCACCTGCATTAGTTAAATCATCTTTAATGCCTGGTGTTGATGTTACATTAACACCTTTTAAGACATTAGCAGAAGCAAGTACCCAACCAGCATGACATATTTGTCCAATAACTTTTTTGTTTTCATTCATATGTTTAACAAAGTCTAAGACTTTAGGTAGTCTTCTTAAGTAATCTGGTGCCCATCCACCAGGAATTAATAAGGCATCAAAGTTTGTTATTTCAACTTTGTCAAAAGCAAGATCACTTTTTACAGTTAAACCGTATTTACCAACATAATCATGATTAGCCAGTTCACCAGCTACTAAAACGGTTGCTCCAGCTTCTCTTAAACGAAGAATTGGATACCATAATTCTAAATCATCAAAGTCTTTACTAACAATAGTTAAAACTAATTTATCTTTAAGCATATAATTAATCACCTCTTTAGTTAATTATAACAAATAGCTAAGTCTTGATATAACTATATACATAGAATAAAAAAATAATGGAAAATAATTTCCATTATTAATTAATAATATTTAACTGCATCATCTAAACTAATTCTATATGAATCATAGCCAGCATCTTTAGCCTTACCTAGGGATACAATTAAGATTGGTTGTAAGTTTTCATCTTCAATATTAAGCGCGCTTAATATTGTTTGTTTATTAAATCCTGCAATTGGACATGTATCATAACCATACTCTTTAGCAACTAACATTAATTGCATTGCTAAAAGTCCTCCATCTAAATAACCTTCATTAAGAATTCTTGCTTTATTATAATTGTTATTACGTTCTTTAATAATATCTTTTTGACGATTAGCAACTTCTTTAGGTAGGAAACCTAAATGCTCTGAATCACTAAATACTTTTATACCTGTTTCAAATTTATTTAAATCTGTAGCAATTATTATAAAAGCACTAGAAGTATCTAATTGTAATATATTACCAAACATATGTGGTTTAATTTTTTCTTTCGCTTCTTTTGATTCAACAACAATCATTCTTGTTGGTTGTAAGTTCATTGACGATGGAGCTCTTAGTGCTAATTCAAGCATTTCATTTAATTCATTTCTAGGAATTTTAAAGTTCTCATCGTAGTTACGAACTGATTTTCTATTTAAAAATATTGACATATTCTCACACTCCTAAAAAGTATTATAACATAAGAAACTAATGGTGGTTATTAAATACTAATTCTCATTATCTTTTTTAATAATATAATTATAAAATACGTTAATTGTGTGATTTATAGCCCTAAATGACACATTTTCAATTGTATCATTTGGAGTATGATAAGCCATATTTCTATTATCATTACTCCAAGGCATCCCCATAATTGTGGTTGCTTCTACGTTTATTTTCCCAAATTCACCAGCATCAGTTCCACCAGTTAAAACTGCGATATTTTGTTTATGTGTTTTAATTCCTAAGTTGCTGGCAACTTTAATTAAATCATCAGCTAGACTATCACTTAATTTAACAGTATTATTAATATCACTTGTTAAGAAGAATAACTCATTTTCATCATATAAACATTCAATGTTTAAAAGATAAGTTTTAGTTTCTAATAAAGCGTCTTTATGAGCTTTAACAAAAGCTCTAGCCCCTCTTAAACCTTCTTCCTCAGCATCAAACGAGGCAAAGATAATTCTTGTATGTTTTAATTCATCTTTAGTTCCTTTTAAGTTATAAAAATGTTTTCCAAGCATAAAAGCAACCATCGTTGATGCTAGGTTATCACCAGCACCAGGGGTGGCTTTTTTGCTTCTAAAGAACCACATTTGTAAAACAAGTAGTAGACCTAGTCCAATAATACCAATTGATACATAATATAAGATATCATGTTTAACAAATATATTAACAACCGCTAGCACCATACTCAATAAAACAAACATAATCGAACCAGTTACTCTTAGGCCGTATAATTTAGGCTGATGAATAAAGAAGTTAAAAATAGGTGCACTATCATGATGTCCACTTATAATAATTTGTCTTTTAACTTCCGCCTTCGGTTCAATTACACCATAAACATTTCTAGCTTTTCTTTTAGGAAACAAAAAGTCAATAATTGGTAAATATCTTATAAACTGTAAATAAAGAATTAAGACACTTACAACTGTTAAAACAACAGTTATTAATACATAACCCAATACAAATGAAACAAACCCTAATAAATAACAAATAACTAATAAGTTAATCCAACCTAAAAATGCTCCCTTATTAATATAAAAATCTTCACTAAAAGTTTGATCAGAATATTCTTTAGCTTCTTCAAATAAATAATCAGCAGTATCAAGACTTGCTTTTGTTCCAGCAAGTCTTGGACCAAACTTCTTAATTATTTCATCGGTTTCATTTATTACATCTTTAGTTAATTTATCTATATTCATATTCCCACCTCAATTTTCAACTATTTTATCATATTTACTATCGTATAACAAAATTAAGAAATAATTGTTGTCATAAACTAAATAATTATCTAGTTATATAGATGAGAGAGCAACTGATAAAGACTGATTATGAGCTGTTGTTTGAGAAGAAGTTAGGGTAAGAATTATTATTGTATACTAAAAACCAAAAGTAAACCTAGAACACTTTTCTTTTTGTAAATATGAAGTAAGTATATTAATATGTAGAACATATAAAACTCTCAATATTTATTGTGTTGAGAGTTTTGCTCGTACCTTGCTCGTACCTTGCTCGTACCTTGCTGCCACTCTTGCTGCCACCCTGAGTTAGGATAATAAATGAAATTCTATAAAATATTAAACATAAGAAATAGAAAATTAAACAATTTAAATTCAATTTATAATGAAAGTAATTTACACTTTAAAAATATAAACAACCAATAATTCCACCGTTAAGCGACTATCTCGTTTAACGGTTTTTTTAACAAAAATTATCTTTATTTTCATCTTGCTTTCACAGTCTTTTTACTTATATAATGGAGCCACTAGAAAGGAAGTTTTAAAATGAATGACTTTAAAAAGTATCAATTAAATCGTAATATACTTTGTATTGATCTAAAAGCTTTTTACGCATCCGTAGAATGCGTTTTAAGAGGTTTAGATCCTTTTAAGACTCCTTTAGTTGTTGCTGATGCGAAACGCGGTGATGGCTCAATTGTTTTAGCAGTTACTCCGTATTTAAAGTCTTTAGGTGTTAAGTCAAGATGTAGAGTGTTTGATTTACCTAAAGATATCGATATTATATATGCTAGACCTCAAATGCAAACCTATTTAGAATATACAACTAAAATAGCTGAAATATATTTAGAGTTCATTAGTGAAGAGGATTTATATATCTATTCTGTAGATGAGGCTTTTTTAGATGTTACTAATTATTTAAAATTATATAATATGACAGACTATGAATTAGCTAGAACTATTTTAAATAAAATATATGATGATTTAAAACTAACCGCTGCATGTGGAATTGGTCCAAATATGTTACTTGCTAAGTTATCATTAGATATAGAAGCTAAAGATAATAAAGACTTAATAGCAAGTTGGAACTATGATAATTTAAAAGAAAAGCTCCATCCGGTTACCCCACTTTCTAAAATGTGGGGTATCGGAAGTAGAATGGAACGTAGATTAAACTTATTAGGTTTAATGAAAATAGGCGATATTGCTAATTATGATGTTAATGATTTAAAGAAAAAGTTTGGTGTGCTAGGTGAAGAACTTTATTATCATACTCATGGTATTGACATGAGTATGATAAAAGATAAAGGTTTATTAAGAAGTAAACCTAAATCATTTGGAATATCACAAGTACTTTTTAGAAACTATGACTCAAGTGAAATAACAACCATTATTTTAGAAATGGTTGATGATGTTACATCAAGATTAAGACTTGCTAGAAAAAGAGCTAAAACTGTTGCCCTTACAATTGGTTATTCGAAAGAATATGAATCAGGATTTTCAAGGCGTGTCACGCTTGAATATCCGACTCATAATGAATCGGTTATTTATAAAACATGTCTAGATTTATTTGATTTATATTATGAAGGTTATCCAATTAGAACAGTATCAGTTAGTTTATCTAACTTTGATGAGACTAATATTCATCAATTATCAATCTTTGATGATGAAGAAGTAGAAATTGAAGAAGAGTTTAAAGTAAAAAGATCAATTGATAAAATTAAAAATAAATATGGTAAGAACGCAGTTCTTCGTGGATCATCATTAGAAGACCATTCAACTGCCAAATCCAGAAACAAACAAATCGGAGGTCACCATGTATAAAGACAGAGGTATTATTAAATGGGCACCATTTGATGCACTTTCTGGTCTTAATGAAATGGTTTTAGGACTAATTAATAAAAAGGGTAAAAGAGATAAACCAATACTATCAGAAGATAAGTTAAGTGAACTAGATTTAATATTAAAAGATGCTATTAAAGATAATAATGAAATAATGATTGATTATTATTTAGATGGTTATATTAAAACTACTTATGGAGTAATTAAAAAAATCGATGAAATAGAAAAGTTAATTCATTTAAATACAAATGAAAAGTTAAATATTAATGACATAGTTGATATGGAACTATTAAAAAATAACTAATTAAATGTTAAAATATACATACCATGAAGAGAAGGCGAGAGACAAGCTCATTGACCCTTCAGCAACCTACCAAAGGCAAGGTGCTAAAGCTTGAATGATGGACGAAATAAATGTATTTATTACGCCATCAGTCGATGGCGTTTTCTTTTTGGAAAAACAAAAAGGAGAAAAAAATATGCGTTATATTGAAGTTTGGTTTCTTGAAGCATTTGGAAACAACGAGTTACATGTTGATCAAATAGTATATGATGGTGATAGTAATTTAGCAAAGAAAGAACTTGCTAATAGATTTATCGGATATACATATGAACTACATAATTTAGAAGGAGGATATTATATTTGTTTCTTTCACAAAAGTGAAAAAAACAAACCAATAAAATCAAATAACGAGAAAAGAAGTTGAAGTATTACTTGATATTAAAGAGAGTAGAGCAAATTCTATCTTAAAAGGAAAGTTTAATAAAAAACTTTTAGTAAAAAAGGGGACCACAATTAATTCGGTTTATAAATTAAAGTAAGTTTAATAAGCATCATATAACCTATCTCCCACATTAGCAGTTAAAACAAGTCTTTAGAATACAAAAAAGGGATTATATTTCGTCTGAAATATAGTCCCTTTCACTATCTTTGAATTAAATATTATAATGGTAAATCTTTCTTTTTAAATACTATACCACTAATAAAGAGTGTAACAATTCCAATAACTGCTAGTATTCCAAACTTCCATATAACATTCATACTACCTTCTAAAATAGCTGCTCCATCAATGAATGAAATAATAGTCATATAGTTAAAGAAGTTTAATACTTCCATTCTCATCATTGAAGGCATTGTCTCACTACCGAACATTCCAAGGATTGTAAAGATTAACATTAAAATAGATAGTCCTCCACCGATTGCCATTGATACTCTTGATCTATTAAAAATACTTGATGTTAAGAAGTTTATTCCAGCAAATGCGAATGACACTAAAAATGTTCCAAGGCCAAATATTAATAACTTAACATAAGTCATTTCTGATTGGACTGGAGTTGCAAATGTATAAACTAATAAAGAAACACCAGTAGTAACTACAAACATAAAGAATGATGAACTAATTAAAAATAGACTTTGTGTATTAGTTACTTGTTTTCTTTTAGTACCAGTAGATAAAACATAAGCCATTGAGCCACTTTCAATTTGACCGGAAATTAAGTTAACACTTGCCATAATTATATAAATTATTGAAATTAACATTCCAACAATCTTATAATACATCGCAACCATCGTAGAAGAATACATATCTTGCTCGCCCATTTCACTTACCATATTAGATAGTGTATCCGGTAGTGCAGCAAAGATAGTTTTTGTGATGGTTGCCTTTAATTCTTTTCTAATTAAAGCGTGATCAGCATCATTACCGGCTTTAGCTATTTCATAATCAATTCTTGCTTGATAAGTTAATATTGCAGTTGTTGCGATATCTCTTAATCCTTCATCATCAAATCCAAAACTATCATATATTTCTTTAGTTATACCTAAATGAGATAGTTCGCTAATAATAGTATTAATTGCATCTTCACTAGTTGCAGCAGTAACTAAAAAGTTAGTGCTGCCAGTTCTTGCAATACTTCCTCTTAAATCATTACGAGATTTAGTATTAACTTCATCATATAAGTTTTCTGGGCGCATACCAGACACAAGTAGCTCTTGATAGTCATCATCAGTTAGATGCGCAAAAAGCGGAGGCAAATATGTTTCCATACCCGATTCATAAATTACTCCAAAAGTTGATAGAACAGAAAACGAGAGTTCATTATATTTGTCATCATCTAATACAATAGTAGAATCGATTGTTTGCATCTTTTCAAGTAGGTTTAAAGAGATGTAATCGTAACTAGATATTAACGCTTTTTCAAAAGCTCCTTCAATATCAGTTGGATTCTTTTCAAACTCATCTAAATAAAAATCTAAAAACTTTTGATCAAACTCTAATAATACATCATCACTTAAACTATAATAATTTAGGCTCATATTTTCATATTGTGATTCTAATTCATCATAAACAAT
>DURF01000209.1 GCA_012837395.1 Acholeplasma sp.
TCTGCCCCCTTTGACATAATAAGAAAGATCAGTTGAATAAAACCAGTGGTGAAGATTTAGTTTATTATTATCAATCCAATCACTTAGCTCATCAATAGAATAACCGCTATCTTTAAATTTAGCAGCATAAGTCATTAATAAACCATAACCGGCAGAAGCCGCTAATGAATCAATAATAATAACTTTATTATTGGGATAATCTTCTTCTAAAATCCCTTTAGCAAGCATTGCTGAATTATAAGAACCAGATAGTCCTGAAGATAATTCAACATGTAAAACATCATAATTGTTTTCTAAAAAAGGTTTAAAAAATTCAATATATTCGTTTGCGTTAATTTGTGATGTTTTAGTTGTTGTACCATTTCGCATTAAATCGTAAAACTCTTTAGATGAAATAGTTTTACCCATATCATCTTTATAAACATCGCTATTTATTTGATAATTAAATTCAATATAATTAATATTTAAGGCTTTTAAATACTCATTACTTAGATCAACTGTTGAAGAACAAGTTAAAACATAATTTTTCATAATAATATAAATCCTTTCTCTAATGAAATAGGCTTAGACGGCCTATTTCCATTATAAAATAAGCATATCTATCAACCAACCTATTTATACTATCTCAAATAATAGAGTTAAAAAACCAACTCTACTGTGAGTAGAATTACTAGTTTTGTGTTAAAATACTAATAAGATAGGAGAATATTATTATGAATGAACAAGATAAATTAATAAATCAGGTTGCTGAAAATATTGCATACTACCGTAAAAAAATGAATTTAACTCAGTTTGAGCTAGCTGAAAAATTAAACTATTCAGATAAAAGTATTTCAAAGTGGGAACGGGCTGAAGGAATTCCAACAGTAGTTGTTTTAAAAGAGATTTGTGATTTTTTTGGTATTACTTTAAACGATATAACAAATCCTAAAAAAGTTAAAATTAACTATAAAATGAAAAAGCGTGGACTAATCGCATATTTCTATGCGTCCATCGCTTTTGTTGTTGCGGTTATTCTTTATGGAATATTTAATTTAATTGATATTAATTTTGCCGCATGGAAATTAATAATATACGCAATTCCAATTGCTTCATTAGTTTTATTTATTTTTTCAATTATTTGGAATCAAAGAATTGAAACATATTTATATTTATCAAGTTTTATTTGGACTCTAGCACTATCGTTTTATGTCTCAATTTCTATTCCAAATAAATATATGATTTTTATAATCGCAATTCCAGTTCATTTATTTTTATTATATTTAATAAGATTAATATATTTTAGTAAAGATAGTAACTAAAAAGTTTTCCCATATAAAAAGTAGGCTATTACTAAATGAATAACAAGTGAGGAAAAGTTAACAAAAACAAAATACCAATGTTTGTTTTTGTGTCGTTTAGTATACATTGCGATAATTCCACCTAATGCTCCAAATAAAAATGACATTAAAAGTAGAGTTTTCTCCTTAGTTCTCCATCCTCCTTTTATCGCTTTTCTTTTATCCAAGCTATAAGCGAAATAAGTGATAATACTTAAAAGTAGTAATAAAATAAGATATCCAATAAATAAACTTGTCATAATGACCTCCGTATAAATTTTAAATTAATTATACATTAAAGATTTATGTAGTACTAACGAAAGGAATTGTTAAAATGTTAGAAGTAGGAACAAAAGTTAAAGATTTTGAATTATTAGATGGTAATAAAAACAAACACAAATTATCCGATTATTTAGGAAAAGTTGTAGTTATCTATATTTATCCTAAAAATAATACGCCGGGTTGTAATAAACAAGCATGTACTTTTAGAGATAATTATTCGCTATATAAAGAAAAAGATATTGTCTTATTAGGAATAAGTGAAGATAAAATAGAAAGTCATACTGAATTTGTTAATAAGTTTAGACTACCTTTTCCAACTCTAAGTGATGAATCATTAGAAGTTATTAAATATTTTGGGGCATACGGTGAGAAAAAGTTATTTGGTAAAAAATATATAGGTGTTAAAAGATCAACTTTTATTATTGATGAAAAAGGAATATTAATTAATGTAATACCGAAGGCTAGTCCAAGTGATAATGCTAAAGAAGTATTAAAGTTAATTGATAATAGAAATTTATGAAAAAAAGATATAAAGTATTAATAATTATTACTTCAGTTATTTTATTATTAAGTTTAGTTTTATTTTTTGGTTAAATGATTACTATAAAGCAACCACTGATGTAAATGATTATTTAACTTCGACTGATAAAATTGAAATATTTAATGATGAAAATAACTACTTAACGTTTAAACCAGAAAATCCAACTTCAGCAATTATCTTTTATCCTGGTGGTAAAGTAGATAGTCTTGCTTATGCACCATTAATGTTTGAGTTAGCGGAAAATGGTTTTTTAACGATATTAATTAAAATGCCCTTTAATCTAGCAGTTTTTGATATTAATGCCGCAAGCAAAGTAAGAGATTTATACCCAAATATTAATAATTGGTATTTATCAGGGCATTCACTTGGTGGATCAATGGCCGCAAGCCATTTAGCAAATAATAGTGATAAATACCAAGGATTAATACTACTAGGTTCATATTCAACGAAAGACTTATCTAATTTAGATATTAAAACATTATCAATTTATGGCGAAAATGATAATGTTTTAAACAAAGCTAATTACAATAAATATATAACAAACCTACCAAACTTAGAAGAATTAGTAATTGAAGGTGGTAATCATGCAAACTTTGGTTATTATGGTAATCAAAAAGGCGACGGTATATCAATTATCACAAGACAAGAACAAATAAAACTAACAATAGACTTTATTGTTAATAACATAAAAAAGTAAAGAGGTATATTTAAACATGAAAAAAGAGATAATAATATATAGTTTATTTGTGTTTATATTTTTAATTGCACTAGGATTTTTTACAATGTCTGAAACTATCATTAGACAACAAAACAAACTAAATGACGAAATATTTTTAGAAGCTAAAACAACAAAAACGTTTGATAGATTTGTTAAATATCAATCGAGTTATTATCTTTTAATCGATCAAGAAGAAAAAGATAACTATAAGTTTTCAACTTACCAAATAATTACAAAGGAAAATGAAAACCATCATTTATTAATAATTATTCCAACCTCAGAAGTTATTCACGCAACTAACAAAGATGATTTAAATGATAAGACTAAAGTTATATTAAAATCAGAAAATAGTGAGTTTAATACAAATATATATAATGAAGCACTAAGTTTTGGGTATAGTGATAATCAAGTTGGATTTATGTTTTTTAATATAAAAACTGATAAAGATAATTATTTAAATTTGAAATATTATGACTACAACAATAATTTAATTTTTGATAAAGAGTTAAATATTAA
>DURF01000210.1 GCA_012837395.1 Acholeplasma sp.
AACTCTGCATAAGCACTTTGCCAAAGTAAAAAGTTTGATAGTCTTTGTTCTCCACTAGTTCTAATTAACAAATCAACGTCTTGTTTAATATATAAATGCTTTCTTAAATTTTCTTCATCAAACTTATCTACTTTACTAAATGCTGTAAATAGTTCGTCTTTTGATCCATAATCAAAGGCTATTTGTAAAACCATGCCACTGTTATCTTTAGTAGCGTTTTCTAGTCTTTCAATTGTTTCTAGCATTGTTTTTGGAACACGGTCTTTTCTTCCTTTGAATTCAATCTTAAATTTAATTTCATTAAGTCTGTGTTCATTTTCATTTAAGTAATCTAAAGGTTTTTGCATTAAGTAGTTAACTTCTTCTTCTGGTCTTGTCCAGTTTTCAGTACTAAATGCATAAACTGTTAAATAACTAACACCTAACTCTTTAGCTTTATTTGCAATTTTAAAGAGATTAACGGCGCCGTTGTAGTGACCTAAATTGCGTGGCAATTTACGTCTTTTAGCCCAGCGGCCGTTACCATCTAGGATGATTGCGATATGATTCGGTATTTTCATTAAAAACTCACCTATACTTTATATCTTTCTTTTATGTATTCTAATATTTTATTAATATGTTCATTATTAAATCTTTGATTTCTAGCTATTAACAATCCAAACTCTTCACTTTCAAAATTATAATCATTATTGTTTTCAATAATTATCTTTTGATTTGGTGTATTAATATATTGTTTTTCTTTTTTATTAATTAATTTTTCTTCATGAAGTTTTTCTCCTGGTCTAAGTCCAATTATTTTTATATCAATATCTTGATAAGGAATTAGGCCAGATAGTGTAATCATTCTTTTTGCTAGGTTATATATATTAACAGGTTCACCCATGTCAAAAATAAATGTTTCTCCACCATTTGAATAAATAAGCGTTTCTAAAATTAAACTTACAATTTCTTGTTTAGTCATAAAATATCTTGTAGTTTTTTTATCTGTTATAGTAACAGGTCCACCATTTTCTATTTGTTTTTGGAAGATTGGAACAACACTTCCTCTTGCTCCTATTATATTACCGAATCTAATTATTGATACTTTTGTATTGCCTATTTTATTAAAATATCTTCCAATAAGTTCTGCATATTTTTTTGTAAATCCTACAACACTTTTTGGGTTTATAGCTTTATCTCCAGAAATTATTACTACTCTATTAACTTTGTGTTTATTAGCTAATTCACAAACGTTTTTAGTTCCAAGTACGTTTGTTCTTATTGCTTCGACTGAACTTCCTTCCATTAATGCTACGTGTTTATATGCTGCAGCATGAAAGATTACTGTTGGTTGGTATTTGTTAAATATTTCATCAAGACGTTCATAGTTATATACACTACCAACAACTGGTATAATCTCGGTTTTAATATCCGGATTTTTCATTATCATATTATTTAACTCTATTTGTAGGTCATATGTACTATTTTCAGAGAAATCAAAGATTATTATTTTTTTAACTTCAAAATTAATAATTCTTCTTGCAATCTCACTACCAATAGAACCTCCACCACCAGTTATTAAAACTACTTGTTCTTTTAATAAATCTTTTACTTCTAACAAATCCATTTTGTTTGAAGTTCTATTAAGTAAGTCTTCAACATTAATATCTTTAATTTTTGGTTGGTTGTTGTCGATATATTCACCAATCATTACAAGTCTTTTAACTCTTACATGAGGATTAATATTGATCTTACTTGTTAGAGTTGTAATATCTTCTTTAGAATATTCTGCTATTGCAATAACAACTTCACCAATATTGTACTTATTAATAATATGTTCGACTTCATCAACAGTTCCTAAAACTGGTTTGTTCATAATTGTTCGACCACGTTTTTTATGATCATCATCTAAAAATCCTACGACAAAATTATTTAGTTGTTTGTTTTGATCAATTTCTTTTAAAGCCATTTCTCCTGCTGAACCCGCACCAATAATTAATGTTGGAATAACAAAACCACTCTTAGTGGTTCTATCTTTGTATTGTTCATACATCTTTGCGATAACTCTGTATGTAATAAATCCAGCGATTTCAATCGCTGTAATAAACACATAGGCAGACTTATACATAAAAAGTGGCATATTAGGTAACAATAAGAATCCTACAATTAATATATTAGAGAGAATAACTAAAACGATAATTTTCAACAAATTTTTATAATCTAAATGTTTAATAATTATTTTATATAAACCAAGGAAATAATAAAGTGTTATTTTTGCGAGTGTTAAGGTTAAGAATGATGCGGTTAGGTCAGGGTAATCAAAACTATAACCAACTACATCAAACACTAATACTGTAAGTGCATAAGATAAACCTATAATAAAGACATCAATTAACATGAATTTTGTTGTTCTAAAGATGTTTAGAACTTCAGTTGAATTAACTTCTCTCTCTTTCATATTAGAAGAACGATATGAAAGGAGAAATCCAAATACTAAAAATATACTTGAAACAGATATATTACCAGTGTTTATTATATTTCTAATCGATGATCCTGTTGATATTAATTCTTTATCAAGCGATACAACAATACTGATCGGCGCAATTAATAACACTCCTAAAATAATAGCATTAAATACTTTTGGATACTTTTCCAAAATGTATTTAATTACTTTAGCAAATATAACAAGGCCCACTATTCCACCTATACCCATAAAAAGCACTGCTCCTAGGTCATCAAACAACATAGAAAAATTAAATGTAAACAGGTTTTTAAGAAAGTTTTTAATCGTATTCATTGTTTTGTTGTAAAAACCAACCATTGTTAAAACCATTGCTCCTGATATCCCAGGTATAACAATAGGTCCTGCAATTAAGAGTCCCATAATTGCATATAAGAAGATTTGACCATTACCTTGATCATCTGCAGACTGTCTAGGTATAAATAACAATGATGCCATTACAGCCATTGAGATTATGATTGTTAAATAGTGATACCACTTTTTAAATTGACCTTTGTTTTGTTTAATTAATGCTGGGATACCACCAATAATTAAACCAATGAAAAGGCCGGTTAACTGGAGTGGGTATTTTGTATATACTGTCGCAACAAAAACTACACCTAGGCCTAGACCAATAATCATACCTAAAATGTATTCCCAAATTGACTTTAATGCTTTAATTGGATTTTTTGTTAAATTACTTAATGCCGATATTATATCTTCATATATATTTAAAGCAGCAGCAATCATACTACCGCTAATTCCAGGAATAATTATAATAAAGCCTACAAGTAATCCTTTTATTGTCTTTAAAATTGTTCTCATATTTTTCTCTCTTATATTTTATGTATATATATTTTATAATTTATGTATATATTTGTCAATTTTTAGTAGAGGTGGTTATAATAAGCTTTGAAAACAGGCGCTAAAATGCGCCTGTTTAACTATTTTTTTACAACTCCATCTTTAATTTCTTTATTAGCAATTCTTTCTTCTATACCTCTTGGTTTTGGTTTAATTAAGTTTTTATAATAGTCTTCTTTTGTTACTTGTTGATTTCTAGCTATTGCCATAGAGCCCGTTGGTACATCTTTAGTAACAGTACTTCCGGCTGCTAGAAAAACATTGTCGCCAATTGAAATTGGCGCAATTAAATTTTCATTACAGCCAATAAAGACATTATCACCAATTATTGTTTTATGTTTTAAAACACCATCATAATTAACTGTAATTGATCCAGCACCAAAGTTAACGTTTTTACCTACTTCACTATCACCAACATAAGATAGGTGAGCTATTTTAGTATCATCACCAATTCTAGAATTTTTAATTTCAACATAGTTTCCGATTCTTGCGTTTCTACCTATTGATGAATTTTCTCTAATATGAGCAAATGGTCCAACTGTAGTGTTTTCGCCAACTTTAGAATTAAATATAAACGAATGTTTAACATGAACATTTTCATCTATTATACTATTATGTACTTCCGTGTTTGGTCCAACGGTTGTGTTTTGCATAATATAACTGTTTCCAGTAATAGTAGTATTAGGATAAATAACTACCCCTTTATCAATTATTACACCTTGACCGATTGTCACGGTCTCAGGGTTAATAATTGATACGCCTGAAAGCATATGTTTTTTATTAATTGATTCTCTTAAATACTTCTCAGCAACACTTATACCATAAAGATCGTTTACACCCATTGTCTCATGTGGGTGTCTTGCGACAAATGAATTTACTTTGTAGTTTTTATGCATTAATTCTACTATATCAGTTAAGTAGTATTCTTTTTTTCTTTCGTTTAATTTAACTTGTTTTAGGACATCAAAAAGAATTTTGTTATTAACTATATAAATACCGGTATTAACCTCTTTAATTTCTTTTTGATGTGGCATTAAATCAAGTTCTTCGACTATACCTGTAATTGTTCCATATTCATCTCTAACAATTCTTCCATATCCTTTCGGATAATCTTCTATCATTGATACAACCGTTAAGTCATTACCCATTTCATCGTGAGCAGCAAAGATTTTATTAATTAATACATCGGTGACTAACGGTACGTCACCAGGTATTATAAAAGTTGATCCTTCCTTATTTGCAAGAAGAGATTCAGCAGCTTGAACGGCATGGCCAGTTCCAAGTTGTTCAACTTGTTCAGCAAATAAAG
>DURF01000211.1 GCA_012837395.1 Acholeplasma sp.
GTGATACTTTAGTTGTTGTTGAAACAGATAAAGTAAACGCTGAACTACCTTCACCAGTTGATGGAACAATTGTAAAAATCGGTAAACAAGAAGGAGAAATGATTTTAGTTGGTGAAACAGTTGTCTTATTAGATGATGGTTCAGGTAATTACATTGGTGGAACATCAGCAGCAGCTGCACCAGCAGTTGAAGAAGAAAAAGCAGCATCAGTTATTGGTGAACTTTCAGTATCTTCAGATGTTATTGAATCAAGTAATGAAGGTGTAGCAAAACCAGCAGCACCAACAAGAAAGAAAGCACTAGCAACTCCTGTTGCTAGAAACTTAGCAAAACAATTAAATGTTAACATTCATGAAGTTCCAGGAACTGGAGCAAACGGACGTGTAATGAAAGAAGATATTAGAAAATTTGCAGAAGCTAAAACTGCTCCAAAAGCAGCAGAAACTACTCAAGTATCTACTCCACAAGCAAACGTTTCACGTCAAGGTGACATAAGAGTTGAAAAGATTTCTTCAACAAGAAAAGCTATTTCACGCGCAATGAGCCAAGCAAAAACAATTATTCCAGAAACTGTATTAATGGATGATGTAGTAATTGATAGCTTAGTTGAAATGCGTGCACGTGTTAAACCACTTGCAGCTGCAAAAGGAATAAATATTACATATATGGCATTTATATCAAGAGCAGTAATTATCGCATTAAAAGAATTTGAAATCTTTAACGCAAGCTTTGACCATGACAACGATGAATTAGTTTACAAAAACTTTATTAACTTAGGTTTTGCTGTAGATACTCCAACTGGACTAATGGTTCCAAATATTAAAGATGCAGATACATTAAGCGTTTTTGACTTAGCAACTCAAATTAGAGAACTTGCTGACAAAGCAATTGACCGTAAATTACAATTACCAGAAATGCGTGATGGTACATTTACAATTACAAACTTTGGATCAGCTGGAATTTCATACGGAACACCAGTTATTAACTACCCAGAAGTGGCAATTTTAGGAGTTGGTAAAATTTCTAAAAAACCAGTTGTAGTTAATGATGAAATTAAGATTGGTTATGTATTACCATTATCAATCGCAGTTGACCATAGAGTAATTGATGGTGCAGATGCAGGAAGATTTTTAACAAGAGTAAAAGAATTATTAGAAAATCCTGAATTAATGTTATTAAGTTAAGGAGTAACAAGATGAAAAATTATGACATAGTAGTATTAGGCGGCGGCCCAGGTGGATATGTTGCAGCAATTAGAGCTGCACAACTTGGTAAAAAAGTTGCTGTCGTTGAAAAAGAAAATATCGGTGGTATTTGTTTAAACCATGGTTGTATTCCAACTAAAGCTTTATTAAAGAGTTCAAAAACATATGAAATGTTTTTAAACGCTGAAAAATATGGTTTAAAAATTGATAAATCAGCTATTACTTATGATATGAAAGAAATTATCAAAAGAAAAGATGGCGTTGTTAAACAATTAACTGGTGGTGTATCATTTTTACTTAAGAAAAACAAAGTTGATGTTTTTGATGGTTATGGTGAAGTATTATCACCAACTGAAATTAAAGTTAATAATGAAACACTAAAAGCTAAAAACTTAATTATCGCAACTGGTGGAACAGCTATAGTTCCAGGAATCCCAGGCGCAAAAGAATCTTATGAAAAAGGCTTTGCTGTAACAAGTAAAGAATTACTAACAGTTACAAATGTACCAAAAGAATTAGTTATTATTGGTGGTGGAGTTATTGGTAATGAATTCGCATCAGTCTTTAATTCACTAGGATCAAAAGTAACTATTGTAGAAATGGCACCAAACATTATTGGAACAATGGACCAAGATGTAATTGATGCATATACTAAAAAATTAGAAAAAGATGGAATTACAATAATTACAAGTGCTGCAGTAAACAATGTAGGCACAAAAGATGTAAGTTATGAAAAAGATGGTAAAACTTATAAAGTTCCAGCTGACTTAGTATTAATTGCAGTTGGTATTGCACCAAATACAGATGCTGTTTCAAAACTAGGTTTAGAAATGGATGGAAGAGCTATTAAAACTAATAATAAATTAGAAACAAGTGTTAAAGGTGTTTATGCAATTGGTGATGTTAATGGTAAATTTATGTTAGCACACGTTGCATCAGCTGAAGGAATGATTGCAGCTGAAAATATCGCACTAAATGCTAATAAAGAAATGAATTATGACCAAATTCCATCAGCGATTTATGGTTCACCAGAAATTGCAATGATTGGTGTAACCGAAAAACAAGCAAAAGAAAAAGGTTTAAAATATA
>DURF01000212.1 GCA_012837395.1 Acholeplasma sp.
CATTTATCATTTTTCTGCATAAGCTTTTAAAACCTTTTCATATGTTTCTGGCATTTTCCTTTTCACCTTTTTAATAAAAAGCATTTCTAATTTACGATTAAACCTTGTAAAGATATGATCACTTCTTTGTTTTACAGGGTGAACTAAAATAGCATATTTCGCTTTAAGTCGGTTTGCTCCTAAAATATCTGTCATCATTTGATCACCAATAATACAAACTTCATCTAGTTTAACATTAAGTAACTTTAAACCTTTTTTAAATCCAAACTTTAAAGGTTTTCTAGCAAATTTAACATATGGAATACTTTTTAAGTTTTGGGTTGCAAACTTGACTCTTTTCTTTCTTGAATTTGAAATTACTAAAACTTTAAATTCTTTGTTTAATTCTTCTAAAAAATCTTTTATATCTTCAGGAATTACATTAATATCATAAGGAATAATCGTATTATCCAAGTCAAAAAACAAGGCTTTAATTCCTTGTTTTGCTAAATTGTTATAGTCAATATCTTTTATTGATAAAACATATTCATTTGGAATAATTTTTTTATATATTCTCATTACTTATTTCCACTACCTCGATTTGAAAGGTTTTGTTTGTTTGAGTTTTATATGTTGTTTGACTTCCTAATTCAAGTCCGATTAGTGCTTTTCCAATTGGTGAATCAACAGAAATTTTATTTAGCATTGGATTAGCTTCTAGTGTTCCGACTAATCTGAATTTTTTAGTTTTATTGTTATCTAAATATTTAATAGTTACAACTTTACCAATTTCGATTGTATCTTTATCACTATTTCTAATAATTTTTGCATATTTTAAAATGTTATTAATTTCATTAATTCTTGCTTCGATTTTTGATTGTTCTGTTCTTGCTGCATCATAATCAGCGTTTTCAGATAGATCTCCTTGTTCTCGTGCTTCTTTTAGTTGTTGTAAGTTTTGAGGACGTTTATTTTCTTCTAAATCGATTAATTCATCTTTTAATCTGTCAACTCCATCTTGGGTTAACTCAAATACTCTTTTTGTTGACATGTCTGCCTCCTATTTTTTTATTATTATACACTATTAAAGCCAAATTGATAGTTTTTTTATATTTTTATCATAATATTTGTAATTTGGCATTAATGTTTCTAAAACTTTGTAAAACTTTTTGCTATGATTAAATACTTTAGTATGTGCATACTCATGCATTATAACATAATAAAGATAATTAATATTTGCTTTTGCTAAAGCGATGTTTAAAGTTATTTCATTATTAATGCGATGATACGACCCAAACTTTGATTTGTAATACTTTAATATTTTTGGTCTTTTTTTAATTTTATTAGTTTTTAAGACTTGATCTATTTGACTAGTTAGCCTATTAATCATCTTTAACAAGTGATCTTCATAAATCTTTTTCTTAATTTTAGTTATATCTTTAATTGTTGTGTTTACAATAACTTGATTATCAATTATCTCAAATGAAAAAGGTCTTTTATTGTTAATTACTAATTGATATGATTTTTCTTCTAAAATAATTTCTAAGTCATTAGGAATGCTGTTTATATGTGTTAAATACTTTTTATAAAACTTATTAAAATTATTAATGACATAATCAATTATATATTTTTCTGAAATTTTATAAGGTTTAGATATTTCTAAATAATTATCTTTATATCTAAAATATGTATTTTTATTATTTTTGTTAATAATTTTATAAGGTAATATTTGATTATTAACTTCTAATTCTTTAATCATTTCATCATTCCTCGAATTAATTTAAAAAGAAATGGCACAATTTATTTGTGCCAATAATTAGATTTAATTAGTCTTCGTCTTCTTCATCAAACTCTTCATCATCAAGTTCAGCAAAATAATCATCTAAAATATTATCTAACATTTCCCACTCTTCATCAGTTTCAATGTCTTCTAATCTTCCTTCTCCATCAGTGCCTTCAATATAAATTGCTGCACTAATATTACCTGTTTCTTCTAATTCAAAAACAACATAGCTTTTACCATTAGCTTCGTGAGTGAAGAGAATAGTTGCTAGTTCTTCTTTACCGTCATCAGTTATTAATGTAATTTTATTATCATCCATTTTTTAAGTTAGTATATTTAAATATACTCTTCCTTTCATTTTAATCAATCTTTAATTGTCTATATGATTTTATCATACTTTTTAGATTTTTAAAAATAAATAGATACTATTTATTAATTGAATCTAAATAATTTTGTAAAATTAAAGTAGCAGCAAGTTGGTCTTTTAATTGTTTTTGTTTTTTTCTTGATTGATTTGCTTGTACTAAAGTTTTAATTGCACTTTTAGTTGATTGACGTTCATCCCATAATATGACTTCAATATTGGGGTTTAGTTGCTCTAATTTAGATTTAAAATCAACACTAATTTCACCACGAATACCTAAATCGTAATTCATATGACGTGGTAGACCAATAACTACAACATTAATTCTATTCGCAATAATTACATCATTAGTAATTGTTGCTGCTAGTTCATAGTTATCATCTTCAAAATATTTAGTTTCTAAACTATTTGCGATTATACCTGATTCACTTACCGCAAAACCTAGTGATTTACTTCCTAAATCTATTCCTAAATATTTTTTCATAACTCTTCCTTTATTTTATCTAAAGCATCATCTAATTTACTTAATTCTTTAGTTCCACCTTGGGCACTAGTATCTCTACCACCACCACGACCATTAACTAGGATCATTAAATTTTTCATTAGTTTACCTGCATGAGTTGAACCATTAGTTTTAATTACGATAGTTGCTTCTTCGTTGTTTGATATGTTTACTAAAACTATTGTTTCTAGTTTCATTTTATCAAATAAAATATCAGATAGTTGTTTTAAAATAGCATTAGGCAAATCATAAGTTTTAATAATTTCTTTTGATGAATAATTTTCAGGTATTAAACTATCAGCATCTTTTAATATGTTATTTTTTGCTTTTTCTTCTAATGATTTTTCTAATTCAAAAAGATTTTGTTTTGCTTTAGTTAAGATTTCTTTATTATTTAAAATATCTAAATATGAAAGGTTACTAAAACTAAATTCAAATTGTTCGTTTGATTTTAATGTTTTTAGTTTTTCATTAATTTGCTTTAATTCATCAATTTGATGATTTAAATTTAATTTAATTAATGGTTCAATATTACCATTTGTTGAAGCTGTTACTCTAAAAGTTCCTGATCCAATTGATTCAACTGATATAATTGCAAAACTATTAATATCTTTTGTATTTTTAACATGTGTACCACCACAAAGTTCAATACTATAACCCATATTAACAACTCTTACTAAATCACCATATTTTTCACTAAATAGCGCCATTGCCCCAAGCTTTTTA
>DURF01000213.1 GCA_012837395.1 Acholeplasma sp.
AAAAGGTAACAAATATTAAATAATTACTAGTTACCTTTCAAATATTATTAAATTATTGCTTAATTGGCTTAAATACTTTCAAGCGCAATTTTAATCATTTCAACAAATGCATTTTGTCTTTCATCTGAAGTTGTAACTTCATTAGTTACAAGTGAATCTGAAATAGTAAGTAAACACGCTGCTTTTTTCTTTAAGGCTTTGGCATTTGCAAAAAGTGCAAATGATTCCATCTCAACACAAACAGCATTATGCTTTTCATAAATTTCTTTATATTCTTCATGAGCAAGACGGTAAAATACATCAGATGAATGTATAGTTTCTAAATGTAGGTTAATATCTAATTTATTAGCAGCTTTTACTAATCTATTATTTAATGTTTTATTAGCGGCTAACTTTTTATATCCTGTTACTCCCATAGTTTTTGCATAACTTGATTCACTCCAAGCATCTTTAGCTAAAACAACATCATATAATTTTAATTTATCAGTATATGCTCCAGCTGAACCTACTCTAATAATTGATTCAACATCATAAAACTTATATAACTCATATGAATAAATTCCAATACTTGGCATACCCATTCCAGAACCCATAACTGTAACTAATTTACCTTTATATTTACCAGTAAATGCTAGCATATTTCTAACGCCATTTACTTGTTCTACATCTTCTAAAAATGTTTCTGCAATAAATTTAGCTCTTAATGGATCTCCTGGCATTAAAACTGTCTTAGCAATCTTACTTTTATCTTTTACTTCAATATGTGGTGTTGGTATCATTCTTTTTCTCCTTTTTTAAAACTATATCTACCCCGTTTGAGGTTCCAATTCTAGATGCTCCTGCATTAATCATCTTTATAGCATCTTCGTATGTTCTTACTCCGCCTGAGGCTTTAACTAAAGCTTCATCTTTAACAGTTTTTTTCATTAAAGTTACATGTTCTACGGTTGCTCCAGCAGTTCCAAAACCAGTTGATGTTTTAACAAAAGCTGCTCCTGCTTCAACTGATAGTTCACAAGCTTTAACGATTTCTTCATTAGTTAAGTAACATGTCTCAATAATAACTTTAACAACTAAGTCACCAGCTGAAACTACAACTCCTCTAATTTCATCTAAAATAGTTTCATAATCACCTGATTTTAAAGCTGAAACATTAATAACCATATCTATTTCATCTGCACCATTAATAACTGCATCAAGTGTTTCTTGAGTTTTAACGATTGCTGTGTGAGTTCCGTGTGGAAAACCAATTACTGTACAAACTAAAACATCTGTACCTTTTAATTGCTCTTTTGCGTATTTTACCCAAATTGGGTTAACACAAACACTTTTGAAATTATATTTTTTTGCTTCTTCAATTAATTGATCAATTTGAGTTTTAGAAACATTAGCCCCAAGTTTAGTATGATCAATATATTTATTCAATTCCAACATTTAATTTTTCTCCCTTCATTTTTTTATATAAGTCTAATAACATATTAATAACAGGTCCCGTTCCAAAAACAATTATAAGACTAAAGAAATTAATTTGTTTAGTAATATAACTTGTTCCAATAATAAATCCTAAAATAAGTGCAATTACTAAAAATGTTGTATCTACTAAAATTTTAGCAATAAAGTATTTTTTAGTAAACTTTGAAACAAATACTGTAAAGGCATCTAGTGGCGATAATATCGACTTAAAATTAATTAAGATACTAACACCAAACGCGACCATAAAAAATGAAAATATCGCAACTGACAAGCCACTAACAAAACCGTTATTGTTGTTAATGGTCGTGTTAATTACATCAAATGAAAATATATTTTCATAAATTCCAATCCAAAAATCAATTAAAACACTTAAAACTAATAACATTATTATATTTAAAAATACTTTTAAGTTTTTTGTTGCTATTAATAATGTTATCGCAAGTAATCCATTTAAAATAAAAGTCCAACTACCTTGGGTTAAACCCAATAAAACCGATGCAAAGTATGCAGCAGCATCAATTGGACCTGATCCAAGCCCTGCAGCTACTAATCCGGCAACCCCTAATGTAAATATTAATGTTCCTAATATTTGGGGTATGCTGAATTTTATTATTTTTTTTATATCCATATTTAATCTAACAATTTAGTATGTTCTATATTAGAAAACACATCTAATACTTCACTAAATTTCTTCCTTTTTAATATTTTATTTATTTTTTTCAAATTATTTGGTTGAACTACTTTAGTATTTTTAATAAATCCTGGGACATCTTCTAAATACTTTTTAGCAAGTTCAAAAAACTCGCTATACTTAATAATAGATATATCACTACCACGATTTAAAAATATGTAATCCAAATTTGGTGGCAAGACAGTTAATGTGTCATATCGCCATTCAAAAGCTAGTTTTAATTGTTGTTCGTTATTAATTAAAAAATGATAATGAGGTACATAAGTGTTTGACTGTTGATAAAACTTTTGAAGTTCTAAATTATCTTCAATATATCTTAAAACACTACTTAACTTATTAGTTTCAACTAAAACATATTGATCTAGTAAACGTGGATTAAGTTCAATATGACGTTCTTTTAATAACATAAATACTTTTAAAACTAAATCTCTTCTAAAGTTTAAAACATTTTCAAATGTTTCATGATAAATATAATAATCAAATCTTTCTGTTAATTTTTTTACTATATCAATCATTTTTTCGACAAAATAATTAGGTGATAATAAAGGTAATTCTAATTGAAAATTGATATCTAAAAACTTTGGATTAAGTCTATATATATCCTTAACTTGAGATTTTGGCATAATTAAAAACCTCGCTTCATATTGTAAGCGTGGGTCTTTATATAAAAATCTAAAACTTTTATCATCAGATTCAATTTTAAAACCTTCAATAGTTTCAAAAAATGAAATGGTTGCTTTTATATCAATTTTTCTTGTTTGTTCTTTGAAAAAATGTAATTTGAACTTTTCCAAAATAACCACCTCTTTATTAATATTTTACCATAATTATAAATTATTGGTCAATTTTCTTAAAATTTTGTAGTTAGTATTATCAAGTGTTAAAGGGGTTATTGAAATATAACCATTGTTATAAGCCCAAACATCTGTATCTTCATCTTCATTAAAGTTAGTAATACTACCTTTTAAATAATATTCATTTTCAGATGAAGTTTTTTTAATAAATTCTGAATGATAGTATCTTTCGCCTTGTTTAGTAAAGATAACACCTTTTGGTTTTTCAAAAGTAAAGCGTGGAAAATTAACATTTAATATTCCGTCAAATTCATATAGTTTATTTTCAATAATTTCATCGATTGTTTTAATTGTCTCGTCATATAAATAATCTAGATCTAAATTATCAGCAGAAAAAGCAATTGCATTTATTCCATAAATTTTAGCTTCTTTAGCTGATCCTACAGTTCCAGAATATAAAATATCTTTAGCTATGTTTGCGCCATTATTAATTCCTGAGACAACTAAATCAAATTCAACATTAAACAAACTAAGACCCGCTCTTACTGCATCTGCTGGGCTTCCATATACTTTAATAGTACGCATTGTACCTGGAATTAAATCAGTATCTTCAATTTTTAAAGTTTGAGTTAAAGAAATTGATTGTGATTTTCCACTTTGTTCATTAGCAGGAGCTGCCACATAAAGTTTTCCATGTGGTGTTAGAGCTCTTGCTAATATTTTAATACCTTCTGATTCGATTCCATCATCATTCACAATTAATATATTCACTTAAATTCCTCCACTATATCATTACAGCGATCACATAAGTTATTATCATTTAATTTTTTAAATGTTCGCCAACAACGTTCACATACGTGTCCGTCAAACTTAGTAATTTCTACACTAAACGCATCACTTTCATTTACAACAACATTTGATGATATTAAAACTAATTCTAAATCAATATTCAATGTTTTGTAAGCTTCGATTTGTGTCTTAGTTAAGTTAAGCTTAATTTCTGATTCTAATGATTTGCCAATAATTTTATTAGTTCTAGCTTCTTCTAATGCTTTTAAGACATCATCTCTCATATTATAAAAGATTTCAAAAGCATTTAATAGTGTTTCGTCTCTAAATTCGCGCTTTTGTGGCATATCTTCTAAATAAACATCTTCTTTAGCTTGATATGGTAGCTCCCAATATGCTTCTGATGTTGTATGAGGGATAATTGGATTAAATAATCTAATTAGACCAAAGATAATATCATAAAGGGTTGATTGGATTGCTCTTCTTTCAAAGTCATCTTTTCTTTCAATATATAAAACATCTTTAGTGTAATCTAAGTAAAATGCTGAAACTTCGTTAATTATAAAAGGCATAATTATACGGTAAACTTTATCAAACTCATAGTTATCATAAGCATCAATTACTTTATTGACAACTTCAAAATATTTTAAAGTTATAACGCGGTTTAAATTACCTCGCATCGAATATGCGATATAGTCTTCTTTTGGATCAAAATCACTAATATTACCTAAAATAAATCTAAAAGTGTTTCGAATCTTACGATATGACTCAGCAGTTTGTTTAATTAATTCATCACTTATTCTAACATCACTTTGATAAGCGGTTGTTGCTACCCAAAGTCTTAGTAAATCAGCACCTTGTTGTTTCATCATTTTAATTGGATCAATTACATTACCAACTGATTTACTCATTTTAAAGCCTTGACCATCTAAAACAAAACCATGACTTACAACATTTTTATACGGTGAAACACCATATGCCGCAATACTTGTTGTAAGAGAAGAGTTAAACCAACCACGATATTGGTCAGACCCTTCTAAATATAGATCAGCTGGGAAAGGTAGTCCTCTTTCTTTTAATACTTCATAAGATGTTCCACTATCAAACCAAACATCCATAATATCAGTTTCTTTTGTAAAGATATTATTAGGGCTATTTTTGTTTTTATATTTTTTAGGTAATAAATCTTTCGCATCCCAATCATACCAAATATTAATACCATGAACTCTAACAAGTTCAGCTACATGAGTTATTACTTTACTATCTAAAATAGCTTCTCCGTTTTCAGCATAAAAGATTGGTAGTGGTACTCCCCAAACTCTTTGACGTGAAATTACCCAATCACCACGAGACTCAACCATATTAGATAGTCTTACCTCACCCCATTTAGGAGTCCAGTTAACATTTTTAACAGCATTTAATAAATCTTTTCTTAAAGGTTCAATACTTAAAAACCATTGTGGTGTTGATCTAAAGATAATAGGTTTTCCTGTACGCCAGTCATGTGGATATGAGTGAGTAATTACTTCATCATATACTAAAACATTTAATTCTTTTAAATCTTCAACAATTAATTGGTTTGCTTTTTCATAAAACATACCTTCATATTTACCGGCTTCATCCGTAAATATTCCTTTAGAATCAACTGGACTTAAAATATCTAAATTATATTTTAATCCCACTTGATAGTCATCCTCACCATGCCCTGGAGCAGTATGAACTAGACCTGTACCATCAGTATCTGTAACATGTTCACCTAAGATAACTGGTGAGATACGGTCATATAGAGGATGTTTATATTTTAGTCCTTCTAAATCTTTACCATTAAATTGTTTTAAAATTAAAACTTTTTCTAAGTTTAACTTTTCTTTTAAACTAGGTAGTAATGTTTCAAGTAAAATTAATCTACCAAAATTAGAAGACACTAATACATATTTCATATTTGGATGAACTGATACAGCAAGGTTTGCTGGAAGTGTCCAAGGGGTTGTAGTCCATATAAGAAGACTTGCTCCTTTAAAGTCTCCTTCTTTATTTGTTAGTGGAAACTTAACATATATTGATTTAGACTCTTTATCTTTATATTCTATTTCAGCTTCTGCAAATGCTGATTCACTTGAGGGAGACCAGTGTACTGGTTTAAGTCCACGATAAATTAAATCTTTATTTGCCATTTTAGCAAATACTAACAATTGATCAGCTATATACGAACTATTAAGTGTTATATATGGATTATCCCATTCACCGAGAATTCCTAATCTTTTAAATTGTTCTCTTTGTTTAGAAACTTGTTCTTTAGCAAATTTCGCACATAACTCTCTAAAAGCTGTAACACTTAACTCATCTCTTTTAGCACCTTTTTTAATAACTTCATTTTCAATAGGTAGACCATGTGTATCCCAACCTGGAATAAACGGTACATAAAAACCTGACATTGTTTTATATCTTAAAACAAAGTCTTTTAATGTTTTTTGTAGGGCATGACCTATATGAATATCACCGTTTGCATATGGTGGACCATCATGTAGAATAAATGGTTTATTGTCTTTGTTTTTTTCTAAAACTTTATTGTATAAATCCATTTCTTGCCATTTTTGTTGAAACTCTAATTCTCTTACACCTAAATTTCCTCGCATCGGAAAATTTGTTTTAGGCATTAATAATGTGTCTTTTAATTCCATAATTTATTATTTAAGATTTTAAAAATCTTACTCCTTCCTTAAAAATAAAAAAATACATCCTTAACCTAAGGACGTATTATATACGCGGTACCACCTTAGTTCTAGATATAATCTAGCACTCAATTTTATATTCTTACTCAAAGATGATATATAATATTTAAATATTATTAGGCTCACACCTTCCCTAACTCGCTTTAATATTTATTATAATATTATACTTGTTCTTTTCATCGTAAGGATTTAATTATTTTTCAATTTCATCTAATAGTTTTCTTACACTACCATCATCATAAACTTCGCTATTACCAAATAATACAATCTTTTCACTAATAACATAAGTTTCACCTTCAATTGCATAAACAACCCCTGATAAAAACGCAATTACTTTATTAGCATTATCAACATCAATTGTTTCTAAATTAATAATTAAAGGATTTCCATTAATAACA
>DURF01000214.1 GCA_012837395.1 Acholeplasma sp.
CTAATATCTAAATCTGTTTTATTATCAAGTGCACTTAGTGCATCATCAAAGATAATAATTGGTTTATCTGAAACAAGAATTCTCGCAATCGCAACCCTTTGTTTCTGTCCACCTGAAAGGGTTGTTCCTTGTTCACCAACGATTGTGTCATATCCTGCTTGGAATGTGTTTATATCACGATCTAAGGCGGCTATTTGTGATGCATTATAAATTAAGTCTTTACTTGCTTTTTTGTTTGCAATCGCAATATTTTCATAAACAGTTTTACTATATAAAAATGGGTCTTGTAAAACTGTTCCAATATTACTTCTTAAATGTTTTTTATTAATCTCTCTTAGTTCAATTCCATCAATTGTAATTGAACCTTCATATTCATACATTCTAAGTAGGATATTAATAATTGTTGATTTACCACTACCGGTTTTACCAATGATTGCAATTGTTTCACCTGGTTTGATTTCAAAACTAATATTTTTAAATAAATAGTCTTTATCATCTCTAAATTTAAAACTAACATCTTTAAAAATAATATGACCATCTATATTTGGCATTTCTTTACCGTCAATTATATATTCATCTTCTAGTTTTAATATTTCGTCAAGTCTATCAGCTGCAACTAACGCTTTACCAAAATCATTAATAATTCTTCCAAGCCCTCTTATTGGCCAAATTAACATTCCAGCAAGCATAATAGCACTTGAAATTTTCGCAACATCCATTAAACCTCTTTGGGCATAATAAATTCCTATTAGTAATACAGCCATATATTGTAACATCATTAAAAAGTCCATTGAACCCCAGTAGATTGCAACTACTTTTGATGCTTTGATGTCTGCATCTTTAAATGCTTTATTTTTTTCTTCTAATTTTTCGGTTTCATATTTTTCATTAGCAAAGGCTCTAACTACTTTTGATGCTGATACGTTTTCTTGAATAACAACCATTAACTCTGCTTCTTTTTCTTCAACATTTTGGAAAAGTAAATCAATCTTTTTAAAATAAATAATTGAGGCAACTCCTATTATGGGAATAATAGCAAGTGAAACAAACATAATAGTTTTATTAACAAAATACATTTGATAAGCGCCAAAAAACATTGATGAAAAAGTTGCGAGTAAATCCATAAATCTATATGAAACAAAGTCTTTAGTTAGTTCAATATCACTTGTTACTCTTTGGATTAGATCGCCAGAATCTACATTGTTATGATATTCATAACTTAAGTTTTGAATATGATTATAAGATTTCAGTCTTATTTTTCTACCAACATTTTCACTTAAAAGTCCTTTGAAAAGATTTTCAAAATACATTAAAAAATAACGCATTATTTGCCATAAAATAAGGGCGATTGCAACCGATAATACAATATTTAATATATCAACATTATTGTTAATAAAGTCTAGTATTATTTTTGGTAAGTTTACAGTACTTGTTTCAAAGGTTGGATCTAGGTGTAGATTTAATTTTTGTAATAAAATCTCCGTAAATAAAGGAATATAAGAATAGGTAAGTCTATGTATAATAGTTAATACTATTACAATTCCTACTAATCCAATATTTCCTTTTAATAATTTAAATAAGTTTTTTGTTCTCTTCATTGTTTTCTCCACGTTGTTTGTTATTTTTAATTATATCATTAAATTCGTAAAAAAAAAGACTATAAAGTCTAAAAGTTATTACTTTTTACTTTATAGTCTATTTACTCATTTTAAATTTAATTCTTTTACCTTTAAATATTACTTTTTTATTAGTATTAATCTTTTTTAAATCGCGATCACTAATTTCAAATTTAGTTTCATCTTGTAAATGTTTAATGTTTCCAATAAATCTTGAGTCTATATTATATTCTTTTCTTAAAAGTTTTAACAAAACATCTGGAGTAAGTCTTTCTTTTTTTCCAATATTAACTGCAACAGTTAACATATTATTATTACTTCTTCCTTGATTTTTATTTTTCTTAGTTTCAATAATATCAATTTTATTATATCTATTGGTCGAAGGTTTAATATCTTCTAATAATGAATTTAAGATTTGTCTTTCTGTAAAACCATCATTAATAAGTTCTTTAATAATATCTTCATTCTTACCTTCGTTTTTATTAACTTTTTGTTTCAATTCTTTAATGAAGTTGTAGTTTTGTTTACTTTCAATATCTTCTTTAGAAGGAATTTGTTTTAAAAACAGTTTTGAGTTAGTAAATTTTTCAATTTCACTTGAAAACCTTGCTTTTCTAGGTGTAATAAATGTATATGCTTCACCTTTATTACCAGCTCTTCCAGTTCTACCTATTCTATGAACATATATTTCAAGTTCATGTGGGACATCATAGTTAATAACAAGTTCAATGTTTTCAACATCAAGTCCTCTTGCAGCAACATCGGTTGCTACTAAGAATTTTGTATTGTTATTTCTAAAATTATTCATAACATATGATCTTTGAGTTTGTTTTAAATCGCCATGAAGTCCATCAGCGCTATATTTATTTTTTTGAAGAAATTCAGTAATTTCATCAACATCTTTTTTAGTATTGGCAAAGATTATAGCTGATTTTGGTTGCAAGTAATCAATTAGTCTTATTAATAATTGCTTTTTGTCTTTTTCTTTAACCATATAATAGTTTTGATCTATTTTATCAACTGTTAGACTTGTTCCTTCTACTTTAACTGTAATAGGGCTTTTCTGATAGTTTTTAGCTATCTTTTTAATAAATGGTGGCATAG
>DURF01000021.1 GCA_012837395.1 Acholeplasma sp.
CACTTCAAAACCTATTAAGGTTTAAGTGGTGGGTCGTTGACAAACAAGTCAAAAAAAATAGGGCAGAAACAAATCTACCCTATTACGAAGTCGGTTCTACATAAAATGCAGGTTGTTTATATTCTTGCCAACTTACACCATCGAAAATTAATATTTTACCAGTATCAAGTTCATAAAACAAATCACCTATGTAGGTATTTGTTGGCTTAGTATCAGTTGAATCACCATAAAAATGTTGTCTATGCGGACGATTACCAGCATTAAATACAGCCATAACTATTTATCACGTCCTTTATAATTATTATGTTATTAATAATTATATTGTCAATTATTAAACCGTTTCATCTTCTACAACCTCTTCAGATGCAGTTGGTTCTTCATAGATTGTCATGGTGAACATATCATCACTATCTGCGGGTTTAAGTATTTCTATGGGAAGATCGAGAGCTTGAGGATCTCCTGTAGGCTCAAACGATAAAGCCCAATTATCTTCCATTTTTGCAGAAGGCACAATAATTTGTGCAGGATATAATTTCTTAGTATAGAAGTCTGTAACCAGTACTTCCATTACAAGCTTAAATGCGGCGGGGAAGGCGTTTGCACTAACAGTAATTGTTTGTGCAGTTGCAGTAGTAGCAAGCATATAATAAGCTACCAATTTAGTGCCTGCGGTTATATCTGTATGAACTGTTATCTTCTTAGTTGTCAATTTATATTTACCAGCTGCAACCGTTTCGGCTGCTTTCAATTCAGTATCTTCAACACCATCTGCACCTAAAATATAAAGTGCTAATAATTTGCCGTCTTTTGGAGTGCCAACTAAATCTGCTTCATTAGTTTCACCCACTACAACAACTTCTCTCTTATAGACATCTGTTACTCCCTCTATAATACTATTACCAGTTAATAGTGCCATTGCCCTATTGTCAAATATAGCAGAAGATAAATTAGCTTTAACTTCTTTATCTGAACTAAAGCCAACCAATTTAGGGTTGCCATCTCCGCCCCTTGCATAAACTGTCTCAGAGCTAACTTCAATACCAGAACTCTTCAAGTTTTCAAGATAAGTTAACATTTTGCCTGTTGAAATATCATAAAAAGTAGCTTTTGCAACGTTTCTTACTGCCCATCTTTTTGCTATTCCACTCATATTAAATTCCTCCTTTTAATTTTCGTCAAACTTAATAATTTTTGCCCAATTTAATTGAGCAGGTTTAATTTCTTTTCCATTAACGGTTCCATGATAAATTCCTTGCCTTATACCAAGACAATCATCAATTAAAAAAAGACGGTGATAACCGTCATATAATTGATAAACTGTCATATCTAACATTTCATTCATGCTTTTATTTGTTCTCCAATATAAAGCAGATATAATACTATGTAAACTAACTTGTGGTTTTGGCTTTGGTTGATTTTGTTCTGCTTTTTTTATATCTAAATACCATTGCCTGGCTAAATCATTGGCAAACTGCAATTCTTCTTCTTCTTCTAAGTCCTTGAGATAGTTTAACTTTATTAATATTTTTTTTATATAATCATATATATCTCTGTCTATAAAGTTTTGATCTTCAATATTTCCTACATAAAATAAATGGTAATTATCTAAAACACCAACATTTTTTTTAAAGAAAAAACTCATAGCATCTATTAATATTTTTTTAAAATCACTATCAGCAACAGACTGTAAGAAGAGGAAATCAAATGTAGTAAACCTATCTATACCAATTTGTTTTAAAGTATCACTTGGTATATCTAATAAATCAGTATCAAATAAAAGCAATCCCAAAAATTGATTATATTTATCTTCGCCCATTTCAATAATATTTTTTATGCTAGGCTGATATATAAGCCCTACACTTGTTTCAATTGGATATCCAGCTAGTAACTTTAATTCAATATCTTCTAACATATCACCACCAACTATCTAAAATCAACATCTTTATAAGCTAGTGTAAAACCAGCAAATTCAGCATTTCTAGTATCAATTTCAGTACTGCCATCTAGGTTTTCTTTGCCAATATTAAAGTTGACACCTTTGTTCATAAATTCATCAATTTTATCCATCAATAATAAAACCCTATCACCAGATAAAAACTCTCCCTTGCTATCTTTAAATACAATCCTTCTAGCATC
>DURF01000022.1 GCA_012837395.1 Acholeplasma sp.
ATATGAAGTAGTACTTGAAGCTAATAAAAAAACCATTGAATGGTTAAAACCAGGTAAAACGATTAAAGAGTTTAATGATTTTGGTAAAAACATATTAATTAAAGGCTTAAAAAAGTTAGGTTTAATTACTGAAGATAGTGAAGTTACTAAATATTATTACCATAGTTTAGGTCACTATTTAGGTCTTGATGTTCATGATGTTGGACTATATGATGAAGTTATTCCAGAAGGTGCGATAATTACAGTTGAACCGGGCTTATATATTGCTGAGGAAAATATTGGAATTAGAATTGAAGATAATATTTTAATTACTAAAGATGGAAATATTAACTTATCAAAAGATTTAATTAAAGAAGTAAAAGATATTGAAAACTTTATGAAATAAGACAAAAGGTAGAGCAAATTTGCTCTACCTTTTTCCAAATATTGATTTAATAATTTGAAATAATGATATACTATTACTAAGGGTGATTTTATGAAAAACAATAATAAAAAATTTACATCATGTTTATTTAAAGTTCCAATATTCTCTCATTTAACTGAAGAAGAACAAAAAGGCATTGTTAAACTTGTTAGAGTTAAAAAACTTAAAAAAGGTGAAACGCTATATAATGCTGGTGATCACGGTTCTTTTCTTTATGTTGTCCATGAAGGAAAGGTTAAAATATCAAGATATACCGAAGAAGGTAATGAGCAAGTTTTAAGGGTATTATCAACGGGTGATTTTGCAGGCGAACAAGCACTGTTCACTAATAATTTAGCCAGTGATTTCGCAATCACACTTGAAGATAGTATGGTTTGTGTGCTTGATGGAGCTGAACTAAAAAAACATATGCTTGAAAAACCAGAAATATCCGTTAGAATTATTTCTGAACTTAGTAAAAGATTAAGCGAAAGTGAAACAAAACTTGAAAGTTATAACTTAGATTCAGTTGGTAAAAGAGTTGCTCAATCAATTATTAAACATAGTGAAGGAAATGATACCTTTGAATTACCTATCTCTAAACTAGACTGGGCTTCAATTTTAGGCATGAGTAATGAAACTTTAAGTAGAAAGTTAAGTCAATTTAAAAAATCTGGCTTAATTGATTTAAAGGGCCAAAGAGAAATAATAATCTTAGATAAAGATAAATTAAATGAAATTTCATAAACTTTATTAAAAAATTTGACCTAGGTCAATTTTTTTTTAAAAAGATGTTGTTAATATAGATGTATAGCAAGAAAAGAGGTTTATAAAATGAAAAAATATATAGAAGAAAATCAAGAAATATTAAAACAATTAGATTTATTTGTCCCAATTGTTAACAAGGTTCATGGGAAAAACCATCCTGAGTTTAATGAGGTTAAAAGAAATTATGAAGTTATTGATAATAAATTAAAGAATAATGATTTTAATTTAACAGTTGAATTCAATAATTTAAAAAAGATAACTAATAATTATAAAATACCTAATGGCGTATGTGAAAGTTATGAAGCTGTATATAATATGTTAGAAAAATTAGATAATTCATTTAATAAGAGGTAATAAATATGCAAAGATTAATATTAAGACATAAGAATGAAATATCGTTTGTAAGCTTATTTTTAATTATAAGTGCATTTATATCTCATTATTTGTTCAAAAATGAATTAATTGCTGAAATAGCGCTAATAATTGCATCAATCATCGGTATTATCCCAATAGCAATTCAAGCATATCAATCTTTAAGAGTAAAAGTTGTAAGTATTGATGTTTTAGTAACAATTGCTGTTATTGGTGCATTTTTAATTAAAAACTTTGAAGAATCAGCAATTGTTACCTTTCTATTCTTATTTGGAAGTTACTTAGAACAAAGAACATTAAATAAAACAAGATCTGCAATAAAAGAACTAACTGAGATGGCACCTGATGTAGCTTATAAATTAATGGCAGATAACGAGTTTCATGAAGTTGATATTGTTGATGTAGATATTAATGATACTTTATTAGTAAGAACAGGTGCTAAAGTACCAGTTGATGGTAAGGTTATTAGTGGTAATGGTTATATTAATGAAGCTAGTATTACTGGAGAGTCTGTTCCTGTTAAAAAGGAAATAAATTCATATGTTTATGCAGGCACTATTTTAGAAAATGGAACAATTGAGATAGTTGCTGAAAAAGTTGGTGAAGACACAACTTTTGGAAAAATTATTGAGCTTGTAGAAGAAGCTCAAGATTCAAAATCTAAAACAGAAAAGTTTATCGATAGATTTTCTAAGTACTATACACCTTTAGTGTTGTTAATAGGAATAATAGTCTATTTAATTTGGCGTGATATTGAACTAGCAATAACAGTTTTAGTCCTTGGTTGTCCAGGCGCATTAGTAATTGGAGTTCCTGTTTCAAATGTTGCTGGTATTGGTAATGGAGCAAGAAACGGCATATTACTAAAAGGTAGTGAGACGATTAATGATTTTAGTAAGGTTGATGTCTTTGTTTTTGATAAGACTGGTACACTTACTGTTGGTAGTCCTTTGGTCAGTAGTGTTAAATCATATTCAAACAATTATGATAGAAATTTAAGTTATTTAAAAGCCGTTGAAAAGGAATCAGACCACCCCCTCGCAAAAGCAATCGTTAACTATTTAGATAATGACAATAATAACTTAAAAGTTGAAGATACTAAAGTTGTTAAAGGGGGCGGAATTACTGCAAGCATTAATAAAGATAGAATTGTTGTTGGTAATATTAAATTAATGGAAAGTGAAAAGATCGAAATTACAAATGATATGTTTAGTTATATTAAACATTTAGAAAGTGAAGGTAGTTCACTTGTAATTACTGCAGTTAATGAAAAGATAGTAATTATTATGGGAATTAAAGATCAAATAAGAAGTGATGTAAAAGAAGAAATAACAAGACTAAAAAGACTAGGAGTTAAAGAGTTAATCGTCTTATCAGGTGATAATCAAGCCTCAGTTGACGTTGTTTCAAAAGAATTAGGTTTAACTAAAGCATATGGTAATATGCTTCCAGAAGACAAACAAGCATATATTAAAGACTTACAAGATAAGGGGTTAAGGGTTGCTTTTGTTGGTGATGGAGTTAATGATGCACCATCACTTGCAACAGCTAACATCGGAATTGCAATGGGTAGTGGAACAGATGTTGCAATTGAGACAAGTGATGTTGTTTTAATTGATTCAAAATTTAGTAAATTAAACCATGCACTTGGCCTTAC
>DURF01000023.1 GCA_012837395.1 Acholeplasma sp.
ATAAGAGAAATTTTAACAGAAGATAAATTTAATCAATTTTTAAATGACCAAGAAGAATATATGAAAGAATATTTCGCCTTTGATGAAGATGAAGAAGAATTTGATGAAGAGTTAGATACGCTTGAAACAAATGATTTAGATGAAGAAAACAATGAAATTGAAGAAGTTGAAGTCTTAGAGGAGGACGAAGGTAAAGATGATCAATAAAAAAGCTATTAATACAATTAGGTTTTTAGGAGTTGATGCTATAAACAATGCAAATAGTGGTCACCCAGGAATAGTATTAGGTGCCGCACCAATGGCATATAGTTTATTTGTTAATCAACTAAATATAAACATCGATAATCCACAATGGATTAATCGTGATCGTTTTATTTTATCGGCTGGTCATGGTTCGGCACTACTTTACGCAATTAATCATTTAGTTGGATATGATGTGACAATTGATGATTTAAAAAGATTTAGAAAATTCGGAAATACTCCAGGTCATCCTGAGTATGGTCATACTGAAGGAGTTGAAACAACTTCCGGTCCACTTGGACAAGGTATTTCTAATGCGGTTGGAATGGCGATTGCTGAAACACATTTAGCAGCGCGCTTTAACAAAGATAAGTTTAATGTTATTGATCATTATACATATGCAATCGTTGGTGATGGCGACCTACAAGAAGGGGTTGCGATGGAAGCGATTAGTTTAGCAGGTCATTTAGGATTAGGAAAATTAATCGTTTTATTTGATTCAAATGATATTCAACTAGATGGTCCAGTTGAATGGGCATTTAGTGAAAACCATAAAATGAAATTTGAAGCACAAAACTGGCATTATGAATTTGTTAAAGATGGTGAAGATATTGATGCGATTAATGATGCGATTAATCGTGGTAAAAAAGTCACTGATAAACCAACAATTATTGAAATTAAAACAGTTATTGGTCGTGGAGCAACTAAAGAAGGAACTTCTTCAGTCCATGGATCACCACTAGGTGAAGATGTTAACAATTTAAGAAAAAACTATAATTGGGATTTAAAACCTTTTGAAGTAGACGAAGATGTTTATAATTTATTTGAAGATAAGGTTAAAAACCGTGGTTTAAAAGTCTATAATAAATGGAATGAATTATTAAATGAATATAGTAAGAAATATCCAGTTGATGCAAAACTATTAAATGAGTTTTTAGTGAATGATGATTTATTAGACTTAGATGATTTTAAAGATATTGATCAATCTAAAAAAACTGCTACAAGAAATATTAATGGTGAAGTAATTAATATTATTTCTAAAAAATATTTAAACTTTATAGGTGGATCAGCAGACTTAACTGCATCTACTAAAGCTAAAGGTGCTGATGGTCATTATAATAAAGATAATCGTTTAGGTAGAAACATTAATTATGGTGTTAGAGAGCATGCGATGGGAGCAATCGCTAATGGTATTACACTTCATGGTGGACTTAAAACATTTACGGGTGCGTTTTTCGCATTTAGTGATTATATGAAACCAGCAATTAGACTTGCAGCAATAATGGATATACCAACAACATTTGTTTTTACTCATGATAGTGTAGCTGTAGGAGAAGACGGTCCAACCCATCAACCAATTGAACAATTAGCAGGACTTAGATCAATTCCTAATTTAAATGTAATTAGACCAGCTGATGCTAATGAAACTATTGCGGCATGGAAGGTTGCTTTTGATTCGAAAACAACCCCAACAGCGTTAGTTTTAACAAGGCAAAATGTTGCAAACTATGAAACAACCAACTATGAAGGTGTTAAAAGAGGAGCATACATTGTTTCAAAAGAAAACAAAAAAATAGATGGTATTTTATTAGCAGCAGGTTCAGAAGTAGAACTTGCGATGAATGCAAAAGCATTATTAGAAAAAGAAGGCTTAGATATTCGTGTTGTTTCAATGCCTTCAATGTATTCATTTGATTTACAAGATGAAAAATATAAAAATGAAGTTTTACCAAAAGGAGTTAAAACACTCGCAATCGAAATGGCACATCCAATGTCATGGTATAAATACACACCAAATGTTTATGGATTAGATAGATTTGGTTTAAGTGCAGATGGTAATACTGTAGTTGAAGAGTTAGGTTTTACACCAGAAAAGGTAGCAAATACGTTTAAAACTATAAAATAAAGAAGTGATAATTTGATTTACGATAGTATTGTAGTAGGTGGAGGGCACGCTGGAATTGAAGCAGCCCTTGCCCTTGCAAAAATGAAAAAGAATACTCTATTGGTAACAGGCAATCTTAATAAGGTTGCCTCTTTACCTTGTAACCCTTCAATTGGTGGACCAGCTAAAGGGGTTGTTGTAAGAGAAATAGATGCTTTAGGTGGCGTTCAAGCAAAAATTGCTGACAGAGCACAAATCCAAATGAAATTACTAAATGCATCAAAAGGTCCAGCAGTAAGAGCTTTTAGAGCCCAAGTTGATAAAATAACATATCCGATAATAGCGAAAGAATATTTAATGAAACAAGATAACTTAGAGCTATTAGAAGAATTCGTTTATGAATTAATTATTGAAGATAACGAAGTTAAAGGTGTTATTTTAGAAAATGGGATAAAAATATATAGTAAAACAGTTATTATAACTGCCGGAACATATTTAACAAGTGCTATTTTAATAGGACATACTAAAAAATATTCTGGTCCAGATGGAGATAAAACAACTTATGGAATAAGTCATCAATTAAGAAATAGTGGCTTTGATGTAATAAGACTAAAAACTGGAACACCAATGCGATTAAAGAGAGATAGCATTGATTTTTCTAATTATGTTATCCAACCTGGTGATGAAGAAAATTATACTTTTAGTCATAATAATAACAGCTTTAATGAAGATGCGCCAAAAGAGGTATGTTATTTATTACATACAACGCCAAAAACTCATGAAGTAATTAATGGTAATTTAGATAAATCTGCTATGTATAGTGGCAACATTGAAGGTGTAGGTCCTAGATATTGTCCTTCAATAGAAGATAAAATTGTTAGATTTAATACTCAACCAAGACATCAAATCTTTTTAGAACCAGAAAGTGTTTATTTAGATGAAATATATGTTCAAGGACTTTCAACAAGTATGCCAGAAGATGTACAAGATCAAATGTTAAAGTCTATTCCTGGTTTAGAAAATGCAGTTGTTACAAGATATGGTTATGCAATAGAATATGACGCTATTAACCCAATGAATTTAAAACCAACGCTCGAAACAAAATTAATTAATAATTTATTTACTGCGGGTCAAATTAATGGTACAAGTGGTTATGAAGAAGCAGCAGGTCAAGGAATTATGGCTGGTATTAATGCGGCATTAAAAATAGATAATAAAGAACCATTCATTTTAAAAAGAAATGAAGCATTCATTGGTGTTATGATTGATGATTTAGTAACTAAAGGTGTTGATGATCCATATCGATTATTAACATCAAGAGCTGAACACCGTTTATTTATTAGAAATGATAATGCTGATTTAAGATTAACTGAATATGGTTATAAGTATGGATTAATTAGTGAAGATGAATATAAGATGTTTAAAGATGAACAAAAAGCATTTAATGATTTATTAGATGAATTAAAGGCATTTGATATTTATCCAACTGATGTAAACAATCGATATTTAGAAAATAAAAAATCAGCAAAAATTTATGAAAAAATCTCGCTTTTCAACTTACTTAAAAGACCAGAGATTAATAAAGAAAACATTAAATATTTCTTAGGTAATAAATATAGTGAAAATATTTATGAAAAAGTAGAAATATATGTTAAGTATGAAGGTTATGTTAAAAAAGCCCAACGTGAAGTTGATCAAATGTTAAAGTTAGAAAATAAATTAATCCCCGAAACTATAAATTATGATAATATTAACCAGTTATCAAAAGAAGCACAAGAAAAACTAAAGAAAGTTAACCCTGTTACAATCGGACAAGCATCAAGAATTATGGGTGTTAATCCATCTGATATTTCAGTGTTATTAATATATATTGAATCAGGGAGAGCAAGTGCATGAATTTCAAAGAGGATTTAAGAAAACATTTTAATGTTTTATTAACAAACGATCAAGAAAATCTGTTTAATCTTTATTATGAGGAGTTAATAGATTATAATAAACATACAAACTTAACAGCAATTACAGAAAAAGATGAAGTATATTATAAACATTTTTATGATTCTTTAACATTAATTCCTTTTATTAATAATAAAAATGCGAGTTTATGTGATATGGGAAGTGGTGCTGGATTTCCATCAATTCCTTTAAAAATCATTTTTCCTGAGTTAAAAATTACTATTATCTATTCTGCTAATAAAAGAATTAAATTTTTAAAGGAATTAGTTAAGAAACTTAATCTTAAAGATGTTTTAATTATAAAAGATAGAATTGAAGAGTTTGGAGTTAATAATCAACAAAAGTTTGATTATGTAACAGCCCGTGCTTTAGGTAATTTAACTTTAATTACTGAAATGGCACTACCAATGTTAAAAGAAGATGGTTATTTTTTAGCAATGAAGGGTTTAAAAGTTGCTGAAGAAATTTCTGATGCCCAAAACGCTATTACTTTAACAGGTGGTAAAATAGTTAATCAAATGAATTTAGAATTACCATATAATTATGGGTTTAGAAGTATTGTATTAATAAAAAAGGTTAAACATGTTAAAGGATTTCCAAGAAGGTATCCGGAAATGATTAAAAAACCTTTGTAAAGGAGTAAATTTAATGGGGAAAATAATTGCGATTTCAAATCAAAAAGGTGGTGTTGGTAAAACAACTACTAGTGTAAACTTAGCTGCGTCACTTGCATATTATGGGAAAAAGGTGCTTTTAGTTGATATGGACCCACAAAGTTCAGCAACAACTAGTTTAGGAATTAATAGAAGTATGTTATATTCTTCAGTGTTCCAAGTTTTAATGGGTGAAAAAACTATTGAAGAAACAATTGTAACTTTAGATAAGTTTAAACTAGACGTTATACCTGCAACAATTGAGTTAGCAACCGCTGAAATTAAAATTGCCCACGAAGATCGTAATTATTTATTGTTTGAAAAACTAAAAAAAGTTAAAGATCAATATGATTATATTTTAATTGATTCCCCACCATCATTAGGTTTGTTAACGCTAAATGCGCTTTATGCATCTGATTCGGTTTTAATACCAGTGCAATGTCAGTTTTTAGCAATTGATGGTTTGACGCAACTTCTTAATACAATTCGAGTTGTCCAAGCGAATTTAAAACTTCATAATCGTAAATTTACAATTGAAGGAGTTTTACTAACAATGCTAGATAGAAGAACTAAAGCGGGATGGGAAATCGTCCATGAAGTGAAAAGTTATTTTGGTGAAGGTGTTTTTGACACAATCATTACCAGTAATGTTGCGGCACAAGTTGCCCCAACATATGGCGTACCAATATTAAACTATCAAGCGAATGCACCATCTGCTCAATTATATAAATCCTTAGCAAAGGAGGTTATTAGAAACAATGGAAGAAAAAAAGAAACGCAGTATTCATGATTTAATTAAAGAACATAGTGTCGAGAAAGTTTTTGATGGCGAGCAAATTTATGACTTAGGTTTGGAAGAAGTTAAAGCTAATCCAAATCAACCACGTAAAAACTTTGATGATGAATCTTTAAATGAATTGGCAAATTCAATTAAAGAACATGGTGTTTTTCAACCAATTATTGTTAAACAAGCAAATGAAGGATATATAATAGTTTCAGGTGAAAGAAGATACCGTGCTGCAAAATTGGCTAGACTAGAAACAATCCCAGCAGTTGTTAGAAACTACTCGTCTAGTAAAATGGCCGAAATTAGCTTGGTTGAAAACTTACAGCGTGAAGATTTATCACCAATTGAAGAAGCAAAAGCTTATGAAGTTATAATTAAAGATTTAAATATTACTCAAAATGAATTAGCTAATAAGATTGGTAAAAGTAGATCTTATGTAACAAATATAATTGGTCTTTTAAAATTACCAAAAGAAGTACAAGATTTATTATTAGATAAAAAGATTACAATGGGCCATGCTAGAACATTGAGTAAATTAAAAGATGAAAATAAAATGATTGATTTAGCTAAAAAAATTGTTGATAATAATTTAAATGTTAGACAAACAGAAGAAATTACTAGTGATGAATCAAAAAGAATGGTAGTAAAAAGAGAAAATTTAGGTAAGAAATATCGTGATGAAAAAAATATATTATCAAAATATTATCAATCTAAAGTCCAAATTAAAAATGATCGTGTAATATTCAAAGTTGAAAACGAAAAAGAATTGCAAACAATTATTGAAAGTTTGATTAAAAATGCGTTATAGCATCGGTGAACAAATAACTTTTAAAAAGAACCATGCATGTGGTAGTAATGTATGGGAAGTTATTAAACTTGGAGCTGTAATTAAGTTAGAATGTCAAGGTTGTAAAAGGCTTATATCGCTTTTACCAAGCGAAATAGACCACCGAAAAAAACAAAAAAAATAAAATGTAATAAAATGGTTGCAATTTTTTTACGGATATTATACAATATATAAGCAAGCCAAATTTTGGGGGGGTAGCGAAGTGGCTAAACGCGGCAGACTGTAAATCTGTTCCTTAGGGTTCGACAGTTCGAATCTGTCCCCCCCCACCATCATTAAATTAGTCCTGGTAACATTAAAATATATAATAATTAACTTTAATGTTGACAAGGTCATTTTATAATGATAGAATAGTTAAGTGCTCCAGAAATGGAGACGTGAAAATCTTTGAAAACTGAATAATGATGAAAGCGTAAAACGAATAAAAAATTCGTAAAAAAATAATAGAGCAAATCAAACAAAATCTAAAAAAGA
>DURF01000024.1 GCA_012837395.1 Acholeplasma sp.
ATGACCTTTTTCCTAGGAGTCCTCTTAGGATTTCTTTTACTTTTATTAATCTATTTATATGCTGTATTAAGAGGATTAAATAAAGAGTTAAAATTAAACAAAGTCCAAGAAGAAGATATTGATGAAGAAGAAATTAAGTGGATGATTGAAGCTGCTCAAAAAGAATTTAAAAATAAAGATTCAAGGAATAAAGAAGGATATACTAAAATGTTAACACGGATATTACGTGAACTAACAGAAGATATTGCTAAAAAGTTTTATCCAGAATCACCATATCCATATTTAGAACTTACAATTGATGAATCGCTAGAGTTACTCCACTATATTACAAATAGAGTAGATCAATTAATAAGTAATCCAATTATGAGAATGTTTAGAGGGATGACGATTAGGAAAATTGTTGAATTAAATCAAACAAAAACAAAAATAGAAGAAAGCCGTGTCGTAAAAACAGCTCAAAAATCAGGAGTAGCAAAAATTGCTAAATCAGCATTAAAAGTAATAAATGTTGCAAATCCCTTTTACTGGTTCAAAAAAGCAACTATAGACCAAGTAATTAAAATTATAATGGTTAGAATCGGCCTTGCTGTTATAGGGATTACCGGCGAGGAAACGTATAAAATATATTCTAAGAAAGTATTCAATAAAGAAAAAACCATTGATACAAATGTCGATGAATTATATCAAGCGTTTAAAGATGATATAAAAGAGGAGGATTTTTATGATTGATAAAAAGAAAATTACGAGTTCGATTCACAGACCAGATTTTAAAATTTATCAAATTGTAAAATTAGAAGGAATTAAAAAAACAGATAATAAACGTCAAAGGGATCGATTTAGTTCGCCAATTTTTGGAAACAAAGTTCCAGATAAAATTGTTGTTCCTGAAATCCAAGATATTTTAGGTAACCCGGGTAAAAGACTAGATGCATTTAGAGACCAGCCACAAGTAAAAACTAAAGATGATTACTCGGAATTTAATATTATAAACAATGAAACAAGAATACAAGTTTTAGGTGGAAAAAAATATGAAGAAGTTGAAGAAAAACCAAATGTTCAAGAACCAATTGAGCCAAAAAATATTTTAGAACAAATCAAATTTAATAATGATGATAACTTAAACATTGAAGAAGAAAAAGTAGTTGTTGAAAAGAAAAGTATTTATTTAGAGCCTTTACAAAAAGAAGAAGAAGAACCTAAACCAGGAATTGTTAAATCTACTAATTTTTTATCAAAAGCTGGATTTGAAGACTTTGATGGTGAAGAAGAACATAATATTAAACCTAAAGTTGAAGTTAAGAAAACTGTTGTTAATAATCAATCAAAACAAAAATATATTAAACCCGATCCAAAAATATTTAAAATTAGAGAAACTGACACTGAAAAAGAACCACAATGGTTATTAGAACAAATCGATATTATTAACAACACATTAAAAGCTTTTAATGTCGATGCTTATGTTATCGGAAAAACTAAAGGACCAACCGTTACAAGATATGAATTATCACTAAGTCCAGGAATTAATGTAAATAGAATTAATAGTATTTCTGATAACTTACAAATGAA
>DURF01000025.1 GCA_012837395.1 Acholeplasma sp.
AGGGCTTTTATAATGATCCATTATTACTTGTCTGTATAAATTATTAATTTGCATTATATCACCCAAATTGCTTGAAAAATTCAATTGCTTTTTTTATCGCGAAAACAAATCTTTCAACGTCTTCCTTGTTGTTATATATTCCAATAGATACTCTTAATGTAGAAACTACTTCTAAATGTTTATTTACTAGCTGAGCACAATGATGCCCTGCTCTTACATAAACATTATACTCGTCTAAAATAGATGCCGCATCATGCGGATGAATATCTTTAATGTTTAGAGTAATAATTGGTGATTCAGCTGTTTTGTTATAAATTATAATATCATCTATTTTAAGAAGTTCGTTTACTAAATATTCTTTTAATAATAATTCGTTTTTATAATGTTTTTCCATATCGTTATTTAAAAAGAATAAAACCGCCTCATTAAATGCGATAACTTCACCAATCACAGGTGTTCCGGCTTCAAATTTATGTGGTATATCTTTATATGTTGATATATCTTTATTTACTAAATGAGCCATTTCACCACCAAATTCAAATGGTGGTATCTTTCTTAATAAATGATCTTTACCATATAAAACACCAACCCCATTTGGACCATACATTTTATGGGCTGAAAAAGCTAGAAAATCAATATCTAAATCTTTCACATCAATTTTCATATGACTAATTGATTGTGCCGCATCTAATATTACATATGCATTATATTTTCTTACTTCTTTAACTATTTCTTTAATGGGAGTTAAAAAACCTAGTGCATTAGACACATGTGTTAATGCTACTATTTTAGTATTATTATTAATTACTTTCTTAAAGTTATCTACAGTAATTCTACCTTCATCATTTAACGGTACATAAACTAATTTAGCATTTTTAAGTCGTGCAATTTCTTGCCATGGTAGAAGTGATGAGTGGTGTTCTAACTCTGATGTAATAATTTCATCACCTTCATTTATTAAACTTGAAAGTGAAAATGCAAGTTTATTTAATGAATCAGTTGTCCCTTTAGTAAAAATTACTTCTTCAGTTTTACTATTGATAAGCTTTGCGACATTGACTCTTGTCGCTTCAAATGCCTCTGTAGCTTCGTGTGAAAGCTTATAAACACCTCGGTGGATGTTTGTGCCATTATTAACATAATAATCTGTTAGGCGCTTTATTACACTATTTAGTTTTAGTGAAGAAGCAGCACTATCTAGATAAGTTACTTCTTTATTGTTTAAGAAGAATGGAAATTCATCTTTTATATTTTTATTCATCAAATCAAATCCTTGAGTTTACTAAGTTTACGAACTTTTCTTTTAATTCATCATTTTTAATTTCATCAATTACTGGTTTAATAAAACCATTAATAATTAATTTTTCTGCATCTTTACGAGGAATTCCTCTACTTTGTAAGTAAAAAAGCATTTCTTCATCTAATTTACCGACGGTTGCTGCGTGTCCAGCTGCTTTAAGATCATATTCTTCTATTAATAAAATTGGGTTTACTTCGATTATTGCTTCATC
>DURF01000026.1 GCA_012837395.1 Acholeplasma sp.
CAATCGCAAGAATTCTTGTTTCAGACAAACCTATAATTATTTTTGATGATGCACTAAGCGCACTTGATAATAAAACTGATTTAGATATTAGAACAGCTTTAAAACAAAGTAATAAAAAACATACAAACATTATTATTACGCACAGAATGACAACAGCAAAAGAAGCAGATAAGATTATTGTTTTAAATGATGGTTTAATTGAAAATATTGGAACTCATAACGAATTAAGTAAAACACCTGGACTTTATAGTCAATTATGGGAGATTCAAGGAAAACTTGAAGATGAGTTCTTAGAAATGTTAAAGGAGGTTTCCTAATGCAAAATTTTCAAGAAGAAGATAAACCAAGCAAAGTATCCTTTAGTATATGGAAGAAACTTTTCTCAATATTAAAAAGCTTAAAAAAAGAAATCATTATCTTAATAATACTCGCAACTACAATTGCGATATTAGATGCTTTAATAAACGTTTTAAACGTTTATGCGATTGAAAACTTTATTGAAGGAAGAAATTATCATTTATTACCTGCTTTTATTGTAATAAATGTTATTTATGCAATTTTCTTTGGACTTAACGTTTGGTTATTTATTAAAAAGGGTAGCATTATTGAAGCGAGAGTAAACTATAGTATAAGAAAAGAAGCGTTTGCTAATTTGCAAAAGCTATCCTTTGATTATTTTGATGTAACACCGCAAGGTTGGATTATGGCAAGAATGACATCAGACTCTAAAAGACTTTCTAATATTATCTCTTGGACCTTATTAGACTTAGTATGGTCAGTCTTATTTATGATCTTTACAATGGTAGTACTTTTTATTTATTCAGTAAAACTTGCTTTAATTGTATTAGCAGCAATTCCAATTATGTTTTTAATTGCGATTCTTTTTAGGAAAAGAATTTTAAAGAGTCACAGACTATCAAGAAAATATAACTCAATGGCAACCGCTAAATATAGTGAAGCATTCTTAGGTGCTAAAACAACTAAAACGCTAGTTATTGAAGAAGATAACTTAAATGAATTTAATGAAGTAACTAACGACTTAAGAAAAGCAACTATTAAAGCAATCTCTATTTCAAGTTTATTTTCATCAATCTTACTTATCGTTACATATATAATAGTTGGAATAGTTATGTATCAAGGTAGTGATTTAATAATTAAAGGAATAATTGAATTACCTATACTATTCTTATTCATAAGAGCAACCATTAGTTTCTTTGACCCTGTGATGATGCTTACCCAAATTATGTCAAGCATGCAACAAGCCCAAGCATCAGCTGAAAGAATTATTGGTCTAATTGAAACAAAACCTTCAATTGAAGATAGTGCTGAAGTAATAGAAAAATATGGTGATATATTAAATCCTAAAAAAGAAAACTTTAAAGATATTAAAGGTGATGTTGAATTTAGAAATATAAAGTTTGAATATAAAAAAGATGAAACAATCTTAAACAATTTTAACTTAAAAATTAAAGCCGGTAGTAAAGTAGCGCTTGTTGGTCATACTGGTTCTGGTAAAACAACTTTAGTTAACTTACTTGCAAGATTTTATGAACCAACAGGTGGTGAAATATTAATCGACAATATTAATTATCAAGATATGTCACAAAGCTATCTTCATTCACAAATAGGTTACGTACTACAAACGCCACACCTATTTAGTACAACTATTTATGAAAACATTAGATATGGTAAACTAGAAGCAACCAAAGAAGAAATTATTAATGCTGCTAAAATGGTTGGTGTTCATGATTTTATTATGACACTAGAAAAAGGCTATGATACTCATGTTGGTGAAGGTGGAAACCTGCTTTCAATGGGTCAAAAGCAACTAATTTCATTTGCTAGAGCTTTAATTAGAAATCCTAAGATTTTACTACTTGATGAAGCAACTTCATCAATTGACTCAAAATCTGAAGAAATTATAACTAAAGCTACAAAAACAATCTTAAACAATAGAACAAGTTTAGTTGTTGCTCATCGACTATCAACGATTGTTGATAGTGATTTAATTGTAATGTTAAGAATGGGTGAAATTATTGAAATGGGAACTCATGAAGAATTATTAAACTTAAGAGGCGAGTATTTCGAATTATATAAAAACCAGTTTTTCCAAGAACATGAAAATATGATTATAGATAATATATAAAATAAAAGGAGAATTATAGTATGAGAAAATTAGATTCAAAAATTAATTGGTATGTATTCTTTTTAAGAAGTTTTGTAGCGGTCTTTGTTTATGCGTTTTTAGTGATTACAATTTTAATCCCTAAAAGTGAATTTGAAGTTCTTGCTTTAAAGCATGTTTTAATAGGTATTGCTAGTTTATTAACACTTTTAACTATTCTATATCACTTCATTATTCCGTTTTACACATACAAAGTATATGGTTATGAAATAAATGAAGATGAAATAAGAACTAAAAGAGGCGTTATATTTAGAAGAGAAACTGTCCTGCCAATTAAAAGAATTCAACATGTTGAACTAGTTGAAGGACCAGTTCAAATGCTTTTAAAACAAGCAACTATCAAAATCTTTACAGCAGGTTCTGTTGAAGCTATTTGGGGTTTAAGTAAAAATGACGCACTAGATGTTTTAAAGGAGATCCAAGCTAAGTTAAATATATACTTAAATTTAGATGAGGAACTAAAGGATGAATAAGTATCATATAACAAAGAAGAATTATATTAGTAGAATACTTATTTCATTTTTCGCATCAGTAATGATATTTTTCTTTTATTTCGCAGTTTTTTTCTTAACTGAAGAAGATGTAGAAGGATTTAGAGAACAACCATTTATTATTGAACTAGGTTTGTTTTTAATACCATTAATTATTTTCATCTTTTTATCTATATATTCATGGTTTTTAATGCGTAAATATGTCTTTTATGATGATTCTAAAAACTTAGTAATTGAAAAAGGAATATTTTATAAAACGCAAATAAAAATTCCTTATGAAAAGATTTCAACAATCGCGATTAAAAGAAGTTTGCTAGATTTAATTATAACTACATCAAAAGTAGAAATAGATACAGGAACAACCGCATCTCCACTACCTGAAGGTAAATTAATGGTAAGTAAAAATTATGCGCTTATTTTAAAAGACTTTTTAGAAAACAAAAAAGATAATTATAATTTAGATCTACCTAATCCAAATCTTAATTCGGTTATTGAAGAAAAGGAAGAAAACATTGTTTACCAAGCAAAACCATCAACTCTTTTTAAACTAGGTATACTTAAACAAGGTTTTCTTGGCACAGCAGTAACATTATTGTTAATCCAACCCGCATTTATGAATATCATGTATTATTTTGGTGATGAAGTTACAGAAGAATTATCTTCAATAATACTTGGTTCCACATTATTTTCATTAATGATGTTAGTATTAGTGGCTCTTATTTTTGGACTTGGTAATATGTTTATGTATTATGGTTATAAACTAATTATTAAAGATGATACGATTGAATATCAATATGGTTTCTTTAGTAAAACAAACTTTAAAGTTAAAATGGATAAAATAAATGCTCTTTATTTAAAACAATCAATTGGTTATAAACTGTTTGGTTATTATAGTCTAGACGCATCTATTATTGGGATTGCTGATGGTGTTCAAAATAGTAATAATAACCAAAATGAAACTGAAAGTAGATATATCTTGCCGATTGCTAAAAAGGAAGTAGTAACTGAGGTATTAAAATTACTTAATGCTGAAGAGTTAATAAATGATGAATATATTAAACCAACTAGATTTAGACTGTTTAATTTTATTTATCTACCTTTAATCCTAATAACAATTCCTTTAATTACGCTACTTATTATATTCTTTAATGAAGCCCTTAAGTTTTATATTGTTACAATCACTACTTTAGTTGCTTATGTATTATTAATAATAGCTTTAAAACTAAGACTTAAAAATCATGGTTATAATGTAGGAAGTAATATCTTGTTAAGAAAAGGATCGTTTACTGTTTCAAAAGTTTTAATTAGAAAACAACGAATTCAAAACATTACTTATTTACAAGGACCAATTAGTTTAATGTTAAATATAGGTAATATTGAATTAAGATATAAAAGACTACTTGGAAGAGTTGTTTTAAAAGGTTATACTAGTGATGAGTTTTTAAAAGTTAAAAACGATATATTTTAATATAAACGGCCCAGTAATAATATAATTACTGGGCCATTGTTATATATATTATTTAGATTTTTTACTTAAAAAGTTTAGAAGTAAATTTAATAAAATACCTCCAAAGGCTGCAAGTCCTATACCAGGAATAATAAATGTATCAGTTATTTGAATTTCTCCAACACCAAGTCCAACAATTCCAATAAAAGCCATAACAGCAATTACTTTTGGATCAAAGACATCAACTTTTTTATCAATCATTAAGGCAATTCCTTGTACAGCGATTGCTCCAAAGAGGTAAAGTGATACACCTTGAATAACTGGTTTAGTTAAGATTAAGCTTAAATCACCAAGCCCTGCTATTTCTAAGAGTAGACCAATTAGGATTGCGATTAGGCCAGTAATTAAAAACACATAACTGGAAAAGTTTTTAGTTACTGCAGATGCTGAAATGTTTTCACCATAATTAGTACCAGCAGGTCCTCCTAAAACAACTGCTACAATATCACCAACACCATCGCCAATTAAGTTTTGGTCTAATAGATTTGAGATATTGTAAGTTTTACCACCTTTTTGAGCGGATAAGTCATTAACATATAAATCTATTTGATTAACGTGTGCTGCAGATTCTGGAATTGTCGCAAATGCAATTGGAAATATTGCAAGTATTGCCACCCATATTAATGACGGATTACTAAATGCCGCTGGAATTGTATTCCAAGGCATTACATCTAACATTTTTACAGTGCTTGCGACTTTTAAATCATTAAAGTATTGTGTATATCCACCAGTAGATTCTGAAAATGGCACCCATATTGTATATGAAAATATAACACCAACTAGAAGCCCTATTAAAATAGGTATTTGACTAATAAAACCTTTTCTTAAAACAACTGTTAAAACACTTATCGTCAAAAATGTAATAAGTGCAACTAATACCGATAACCAATCATTACCAGCATATAACCCTGGATTAGGCGTTAAAATGCTACCTACTGTATTTCCGGCCAAGGACAAACCAATAATCATTGCGATCATTCCGGTAATATGACCAGGTAGAATTTGGTCTATTTTTTCTTTACCAAAATACTTTATTAATAAACCAGCAGCAATTGACATTAACCCGGAAATTACTGATGCTATTAAGATTGCTCCAAGAACTTGGATGTTATCTGTAATCATTAAACTATTTACTGCATAACCAACGACAATCCCAACAGCTGGAATATATGAAAAACTAGAACCATAATATAACGGTATTTTAAATTTGGTTATAAATAGAAAACTAATTGTCGCAACCCCACTAGCAAAAACTGCTGCAGGAATACTATATATAACTAAACCATTACCATTCATAATGATTGCTGCTAAAATTGTAGCAGGAAGCATTACTAAAAACTGTTGTAAAGCAAATACAATTGCTTTACCAATACTAGGCTTTTCATCTGGGAGGTAGCCAACCACCATATTTTTGTCTGCCATAGACACGCTCCTTTTATTTTTTAGTATAAATCCTAATAAAAAAGGCACCCAAAGGCACCTTTAAATATCATAAAAAGAACTCTTACGACCTTCTAACACTCACAGGTGTTAAATTAAAGGACCTATACTAAAACGATTATACCATTATAAAATTAAAAAACAATAGTTTTTACTAAAAAATTGGTATAATAATATTGGTGATTAAATTATGAAAGAAATTTTATCTGGTGAACAAGTAAAAAGAACATTGAGAAGAATGACTCATGAAATTATTGAAAGAAATAATAACTTAGAAAATATAATTTTAGTAGGCGTTAAATCTAAAGGTGTTCCCATTGGATTAGAAATTAAAAACAATATTAAAGATTTCACTAATATTGAAATTCCTTTTTATGAACTTGATATATCATCATATCGGGATGATAAAGATATAAAGGGCTTAGAAAACAAATTTAATGTATTTAATAAACATGTCATCTTAATTGATGATGTTTTATATACAGGCAGAACAGCAAGAGCTGCAATGGATGCTTTAATCGATTTAGGTAGATTTAATCGATTAGAGTTTTTAGTTTTAATTGATCGTGGTCATCGCGAATTACCAATTAGGGCTGATTATGTTGGTAAAAATTTACCAACTAATAAAGAGGAAAGAATTGTTCTTAATACGAACGATTTAAGTATTAACATAATAAAGTAGGTGCAAGATGATATTAAATGATGTATTTATTAATGTAAATTTATTTACTCCAGAAAAATCCAACAAAGAAACAACTTTAATATTTACACATGGACTTGGTGAATATTCAAAATCATATGTTGAAGTAGCAAACTTTTTTAAAGAAGAAGGTTTTAATGTTATTACATATGACATAAGAGGTCATGGTAAGAGTAGTGGAAAAAGAGGTTATATAAAAAGTTATCAAAACTTTTTAGATGATTTAAAAGAATTAGTTAATTATGCATATAATAACACTAAAAAAGTATTTTTAGTTGGTCATAGTATGGGAGGTTTAATTACAAACCTTTATACAAGTTTAAATAATAATGTTGATGGAGTAATTATTACTGCATCGCCAACAACATATTTAAATGATATAAAGTTTTTAAGGTTTGTTCCTAAGTTTTTAATTAATAATAAAAAATTTAGA
>DURF01000027.1 GCA_012837395.1 Acholeplasma sp.
ACTTCATCTCTATTTTTAACTTTTAAAGATAGATCAAGATCATCATAATCTGTTTTAATTTCTCTCGTTTCAAAAAGATCGCCTTTAAACTTTATCGGTTCTTCAGCAATTATTGTTTTGGGGCCTCTTTGTTTCTTTTTATTAGTTTCTTTGGTTTTTTGTACAACTTCTTTACTCATTGTAATCTTCCCCTTCTTCAATATATTTGAATGACAAACTCATAATTTCATCTAATCTTTTTTTATTATTAATATATAAATATCCAATTAAACTTTCAAAACCAGTAGCTAGAACATATGTTTTAGCATCAACATTTTTTCTTCCCGATGAACTGTTGTTTCTGCCTCTTTTAAAAGCATGCATTTCATCTTCACTTAATGTTTCACTATTAATTAAATATTCAATAACTTCGGCTTGCGCTTTACTAGAAGTATAATTGATTGCTTTATTATGTAAAATATTTACACTAGTAAAGCCTGATTCAATTAAATGTTTTCTAACTTCTAATTCATAATATGCATCACCAATATATGCGAGTGCTAATCCGTTCAATTATATCCAACCTTCATTTGACAATTCTTTTCTTAAAGTATCAGCTAAATCAAAATCTTTATTTTGTCTTGCTTCTTCCCATGCTTCATATTTATTAACAATTTCTTTTGTTAATTTATATTCAGGCATAATGTTTAAAACATTTAATATCTTTGTAATGCTATTATATGTTTTCTTAATATCTATTATATCATTAATTTTATTTAAATTTTTAATTTCTTGTAAAATTAAAGTAATAACATTAGAAGTATTTAAATCATTGTTCATTTCATCAACAAACTTACTTATAATTTCTTCATCTACTTCATCTTGATTAAAATTAACACCTAGTTTTAAATTAGTACGCTTTAATGTTTTAGTAATACGGTCATATATTTGAATATATTCATCAAACAATTCATTATTAAAACTAATTGGTCTCCGATAATGATGTGCTAATATTAATAACCTAAATGCAAGCCCATTATCGATATCTTTAACTAAGACTGTATTTCCTAGTGATTTACTCATTTTCTCATCACCAAAATCAAGTCTACCAACATGCATCCAGTATTTAGAAAGTTCATGACCACTATGAGCAATAGTTTGAATATTTTCATTTTCGTGATGTGGAAATATTAAATCACTTCCACCACCATGAATATCAAGCACTCCATTAAATATTTCATGATTCATCACCGCACATTCTGTGTGCCAACCTGGTCTACCTTCACCCCAAGGTGATTCAAACTTAATACCTTGATCATCAGTTATTTTCCATAAAGAGAAATCTTTAAAATCTCTCTTATCACCTTTATTTTCAATTCTAACAGACTTTTCTAATTCTTCTTTATTTTGATTTGAAATGCTACCATATTCACTTAATTTAGTTGAATCAAAATAAACTCCTGATTCAGTTTGATAAGCGAAACCTTTATCAATTAACACCTTAATATATTTAACCATTTCTTTAATATAGTTGGTTGCTTTTGGCATTAAATCTGGCAAGTTACTATTTACTTTATTAGTTGCTTCAATAAAAGCTTTAGTATATTTTTTTGTTAACTCTAATTCGGTTAACTTAGCCTTTTTAGCTTCTTCAATTATCTTATCATCAACATCAGTAATATTAGAGACATAATATACTTCATAGTTTATAAATTCTAAATAGTTTTTTAAAACATCAAAAAAGATAACTGGTCTTGCATTACCAATATGAATATCAGAATAAACGGTAGGTCCACAAACATACATATTTACCTTGTTATTATTTATTGGTTTAAACTCTTCAGTTTTTCTAGTTTGTGTATTATATATTTTTAGCATAAAACCTCTCCTTTTGATTAATTATATTTTATAATTAATGAAATAACAAGTTAATAACTATATTTCCCTTAATTTGTTTAATATCTCGAACATCGCCCAAGTATCTTGTTTACAATATTCAATTAATGCTTGATATTCTTTGTTAAATGCTTTTTCATCTAACAAAGGAAAGCTATGATAAGTTATCATTGCTTCTATTCCATCTTTAACATCAAGTGTGTCATAACTAAGTTTTGAAAACAACGGCAATACTTTTTTTATCGAATACGAGCCTTCTAAATCTTGATGATAATAGTTATATAAACTAGCATCATCTTTATCAAAACCTAAACTTAAATATAAACTCTTATTCCCTTTAATAAGATGTTGCAGATCAAATAGTCTATTAATTATATCTTCTAACTCATTATAATATTTAGGATAGTATTGTTGAAGTTCTTTTAAACGAGCTTTTTCAAACCTAACATTATAAACCAAAACACTCCCACCATCAGGCTTAATAACATCAAGCATTGATTCAAGTAAACTAAGACGGTTGTCTTTATGATCTTTTGCTAGATAATAATAGTTATCATTATCTTTATGACAAATACCTGGTTTTCTTTCAATATGAACAGAGTATTGAAAGAGTGACTGACTATATGGTGATTCACCTTTAAATCTAGGAAGTGGTGCGTTAAATGATTCAAAATCTAAATGATAGATTGGATATTTTAATAATTTAATGCCTTGTCTAATTTTTTCTCTATTAAAGTATGGTTTATTCTCTTCAATTACTCTTCTTTGTATTTTATTATTCTCTCTATGCAATAACTCATAAGGAACATCAATTGCATGTCTATAACCAGCTTTTAATAAATCAATTACACTATATTTATTATCTTTCTCATCTTTAAAACCGTGATGTCTGTTAGTATATATTAAAAGATTGTTTTTAGATGGGAAATTAGTTAAATCTATATCACTATAATAATAACTTGCAAGATCGCTTTCTTTTAAATTTATATTATCTTTATTGTTATATTTGTTAATAATGTTAATAGTTTCATTAATATCATCTTTAATTACATTCATCATTTTATTTAAAAGTGATGATAAGTTATAAAATCTAACAATCTCATTAGGATAGTCCGATTTACCATCATGAATATATTCATGGTCTAATATAACTAAATAATATTCAATTTTCTTTTTTGTTTTAACAGCATTCTCAATTACATATTTTTGATATAAAAGATCATAAATATAATGACCGCGGTCATCAAATTTGTTAAATAGTTTTTTTTCATTTTTGAAATAATCACTATTTTTTAGTTTTTTAATATCTTCATAAGGAAAATAGATATCTTCTTTATCTTTAATGAAAAACTCATGTTTAACTTTATCGTCTAACGTTGTAAAGAAGAAATTATTTCCCTTTAAACTAAACTTAGAACTAGTGGTTGCTTTAGTCTCGAAAATTCTTATTGTATCTTCATCTTCTTGATAACCATCAAGAAAACAATAAAAATCAAATTCATGATTTTTATAATTAAACCTTTTTTGATTATATGTTTCTAAACTATAAATAACATCACCACCAAACTTATCTTTGATTGCTCTTCCACTAATCATTTCTAATTCTTGATAATATGGCATTAACATTTCAAGTTTTAAATCAATTTTATTATTTAACTCTTCTTCATCATCGTTATATAAACTTTCCATAAAAGCTTTACTCTTTTGGTTGTTTTCAAGTTTAATAAGTTCTTCTATTTTTAAATCCTTATTAAATTCAATTATTACTTCATCTTCTTGAATTGATTTTAACCATTTTAAATAATCAAATTTCATTATATTTAAAAACTGGGTTTTAGATATTTTCATAATATTAACCACCTCACATGATTATTATTTCATATTTAATCTTCTATCTATTATTATAACATTTAAGGATTAATTATTTTATTATTAATTATACGGTTATAAAAACACCAATTATTTTATAACTGGTGTTTTTATATCTAAGTACTATAAATATTTTATTATAAATCCTGCTAATAGTGTTTGTAGTTCTTCTGGACTTTCAAAGATTGCGACATGTCCACAATTAGGAATTACAAAGTATTCTGTATTTGGAATGGTATTGGCAATAATTTCAGAAAACTTAACTCGTTTTAGCAAATCATCTTCACCAACTATTACTAAAGTTGGTGTTTTAATCTTTACTATTTCCTCAGTCATATTAACATCATTTTTAAATGTTTCATATAAAATTCTTTGGCCTTTAAAATATGATGGATCAACTTTTTTGAACTTAGCAGCACGTTCTTTTAATAATTGTTTATTTTCTTTGTAATATCTATTACCATAAATAATTGGAGCCATTCCTAAAAAGAACTTTTCACCATCATTTAAATCTAATAAATATTCCCAATTATTAATAAAGCCTTCTAAAACTTCATCTAGTTCACTAACACCATCAATTATTGATAATGTCTCAACAAAACTTGGATACATTAAACTAAAACGCATTGCAACCTCTGAGCCATAAGATGTTCCAATTAAATGAATTTTTTCAATTTTTAGATAATCAAATAACGCTTTGGCTTCACTCGCGTGTTCAACAAATGTATAAGGACCCTCTGGTTTATCTGATCTTAGTTGACCTTTAAAATCATGAAGGATAATTTTAAATCCTAATTTTTCAAAAACTGGTATAACATATTCCCAACTACTTGTGCTTGCCATCACACCATTAAAAAAAGCAACCACTTTATTTGAATTCAAATCGCCTTTTATTTCATAATAAAGATTCATTCCATTAATATTAAAATAATTACTCATTTTATATAATAACCTCTCTTACTCCACAATGTTCTATTCTATCTTCAAAGTCGGTTTGTGAGTTCATCACCAAACCATGACAAACAAAAATTACTTTGTTATATTTTTTATATTTTTCTAAAACTTTTCTAACACGCTTCTTAATGGTTTCGTATTCTTCATATCTAAATTTAGAATCTTTCGGTCTTATACCACCAAAACTAAAATATTCACTTGACGCATCAAAGACACCATAATCATATATAAACTCTAAATCTGGAAACCATTCATGTAATTCTACTTCAACTTTTAAATCGATTCCGGTTTCCTTAGAAATAATCGCTGCTGTTTGAAGCGCTCTTGTGTAAGGTGATGATACGATTAAGTCAGCATCTTTTAGCCTTTCATCTTTTGCTCTATCAAAGGCTTGTTTTTCACCTAGTTCAGTTAGTTCACCAAACTCAAAACCTAAACC
>DURF01000028.1 GCA_012837395.1 Acholeplasma sp.
ATACAATTGTTATTTCTAATTCTACAAAGAAGAATCCAATTAAAGGTATTCTCATTTGATACTTGCCTATCATTCTATTTGCATCATAATAACCATCAGATGCCTCATTATGATCACCCATTGTTTCATATTGAACAATTCCGTTTTCTTCTTTAACATCAATAATACGATGAATAAATGGTGTAGATGCACTGATTAAAACTATATCTTCTTCTTCTAAGTTTAACTTTTCTTCATTAGATAAGTATTTAACATATACTAAGTCATATTTCTTAATGGTTGGATTCATTGAATCTGAGACAACCGCATGAACATTAATATTAAAAAGCGTTAAAACTAATGTTGTTGTTAAAAATAGTAGCAAGACAGTTGTTAAGGCGTTTAATATTATTTTCCTAATCATTTGTTAATTAAGCGGTTTAAGCTAAACCGGTTGTAAAGTCTAATGAACCTGCATCTTCCCAAGTTAAATATTCTTCTTGTTTAGCTTGGAAGATAAAGTTTATTGTAAATGTTGCATTTGCGAAACTATTGCCAACTTTTGATCCATCTAAAACTAATGTATCAATAATGCCAATTGGTGCTTCATCTAAAGCAGCAACTGCAGGACTTAAATAGTAATAACCTATTAATTCTCCTGTTCCTTCTGTCCAACCACTTGCAAAAACAACACTTGAGATTAATTCTTCAGCTAATGCATCACCAGTTGTAGTATCTGATAATGTATATGTAATTGTGTATTTAAATCTAAGCTCTGATGAAACTGTTGATTCATTAACTAGTTGCAGTGTATTTCCTTCAACTAAGTTTTGACCTGGTACAAACGGACCTTCTAGAGGATTTACAAAAGTAGCATTTTCAACTCTATATTTTACTTGTCCAACTTGTAATGTAACATCATCTGTTGTTTGTTCATCTGTTAACCAAGCACCAATTCTTGAAACTACAAAGGTAAGTGCTACTACCATTACTACTATTAAACTGCTTAATATTAAAATCTTTTTATTCTTTTTCATAATTATTCTCCTATTATTCTTATACTATTTATTTTTAAAATTTTTGATTGTACTTCTGATAATTCATCAAAGACTAATGTAAACTCAATTGATTTAGTATCTCCTGGATTAAAACTAATACTTGCTAGTATTATGTTTTCATCTAGATCTATTAAACCATCTAAGTATTCATTAGTTAAAGTGATTGTTTGTTCTTCACTTCCAAAGTAAATACTTACTTTACCATCTTTTATATAAAATGCTTCTAGTAAAGGTGAAGTCTCGATTTTATATAAAAGAATGTTAGTTTCGTAATTGCTAACATTACCAGTAAATTTAATACTTAAGTTAAAAACAAAGCTGTCACTTGGTTTTGCGTTAGCTAATATAGCATCTATTTGTTGTTTATTGTTTGCTTCTTCATTGTTTATTTTTAAAGTTAGTTCCATACTATAATCACTAACATTTAAAGCAAACGGTTCTACTCTGTTCATATCAGTTATTGCGAACCACGCAAAAACTGTTGAAGCAAGGGCAATTAAAGTTAAGATTAAAAGTATTATTGATTGGACTGTTTTATTTTTCATTATCCTCATTCCTTTTAATTTCATTTAATCTTGCTTCTATTAGTGCTTCTAATTCTTCTTCACTAATTTCATTTCTTTTACTTTCATTTTTGTGTTTAACAACGTTATATATTTGTTATAACATTGAAGCAAATAATATTACAATAATAACTAAGAGGATAATTCCTCTAAAATTAGTAAATGAACTTGCAATTCCAAATAAATAAAAGACATTTATTACTTTTGCTTGATATTTTTCTCTAGTTACTAAATCGTTAGTATCAAGAATGCTACTTTCATGATCTCCTTTAGTTACATAATAGTTACTATGCTCTTCAACTATTCTATGAACTTTTAAAGGAATCCCCTCTTCTTCTGATTGAAATACTACAACATCATTAATCTTTAAATCATCAAAATCACTAAATTTTACAATAATAATTGAACCTTTTTTAAAACTTTGAATTTCTGACCCCTCTGGTGCAACACCATCCATTGAATCACTTGGAACAAGTCCATATGAATATCCAAAGATATTAAGTAATTTATTATTTCTAATTGCGATTGTTCCAAATATTAAAACATACATTGTTAATAAAAATATTAATAACGTAATTGTTTGGATACTTCTTTTAACAATTAACTTAGTCATTGGTTACTACCTTTATTTTGATGAATCTTTTTAATAAGTTCTTCATGTTTAAATTCATTTTTAATTGCTTCCTGTTCAGTTAAAATTCTTGCTTGTAAGAATTTTCCTTCAAGTAATTTTTGATAATCTTTCACTGCTTGGCTATATGTTTTATTTAAATCGTTATTAATTTTAATCAAATTAGCCTCATGATCAGTAGTTAAGTTTTCAATTCTTTGTTTTAATTGTTCATCTTGAACAATTTGTTCTTTAATGAAACGGTCCTTTAGACGTTTCATTTGTATTTCATGATCTTTTGCTAATTTTTGTAATTTAATTTCTAATTCTTTGTTTAATTCATCTTTAATTTTTTTATAATATTTTTCTTCTTCAGCTTTTAATTCTTTTTGAAGTTCACTAATTTTTTCTAGCGCTTCTCTTTTTTCTATATCTAGTGCTTCGCGATTAGCTTTCACTTTATCGAAATATGATTTTAAATGTTCATCTTGTTTTAAAATCTCTTTTTTCTTGTTTTCAGAAAGCATTGCTTTTTCAATGTCTTTAGCTGTTAGAACTCTTTCTTTTTGGGATGCTTCAACTAATAAACTATCTAATTCTAATACTTGCTTAATTAATCTTCGTTCTAGTCTTATTTGTTCGTTGTAATCAACTTCTTTAACTTCACGAATTAATTTTGCAAAATGAAGTTTATCCTTTACATTATTAATTTGTTCAATTGGATTACCCCTTCTAATCAATCTTCTAAAGATATCTGGATCCACTTCAAATTCAAAGTAAGCATCATAAATATTATTAGTAATTGCTTGTAATTCTCGCATTGAACGTTTTAATGCTGTATCAGCAAGTTTTACATCACCGCTATGACTATCAATTCTTTCTTGAAACAAATCTTTAAATTGATTTAAATAATATTCGTTAGCACTATTGTTTTCCATTACTAAATGATTTGGATCTTCTAACAAATCATTTGCATGAACTTTAACTTGTCTAATACCTTTTTTAATGTGTTTTTTTTCGGGTATTTGATTATATTCTAAACTGTTTTTCTTTTCGTTATAAGCAACAGTTGAAAAGTTGATTAATGCTAGTTGATTAATATTTTCTAAATATTTATCATCTAGTTTTAAACTTTTTTCATCAACTTCTAAGTTAAACGCTAGTGTATTATATCTATCTAGAAATAACCATAACAAATAGACGTTTTGATAATCAACGTTTTTTAAGATAATTGATGTTTTCATAATTGGCGCTCTTACTTTAAGTGCACCTTTTAAATCTTGCATAAACTGACTATTATAAAAACTTGTGACAAGTTTGTTTAAATGCTCAACTCTTTTTAATAACTTTTTATTATGTTCGTTAATTGATTTATCTTCTAAATCTTCTTTAATAGTTACATCTAAGTCGATTGATACATTAGCATCATTAATTGGAAAGTTAGTATTTAAAATTAATTTAGTACGTTGAAATGATTCAACATTTTCTTTAATTGTTTCATATCTTCTTCTAACAAAGAAGAATAATCTTTCAATTAAAGTCATCACTACCCTGTTTTCATAAGTTGCATAATCAATATCAGAATAAGTTGTAAGTAGTTTCTTTGGAACAATCATTCCTTTTTCATTAATCTCTTTAATGTTTTCAGAGTGTGAAGCTAAGTGTTTAACTGTTTGAGAGTTAATCTTTTTAGCTTTTTCCACTAAGACAACTTCTTCTTCATATTTTAAGCCACTCTTAGGATTAGCAATAATTTTATTAATACTTGGGAAGTATGATTCGACAGTGTCGATCCATTCTTCATCAAATATTTTAATTTCTTTAATATTTTTATGGTAAACAGTATTTTCACCACTTAAAAATTGTTCATAGAAGTTTTTCGGAAATAGATCATTTGATTCAATTGAATTAAAGTTTTTTAAATGTGTTTCAAAGAATGTTTTAAGTTCACTTTTTTTCACTAATGATCATCCTTTCACTTTTATATTTGTTTTTTAAGATCGTTAATATACTTAATTGAAAGTTTAAATTGTCCTTTACCAAACAAACGGTCTAAAACAATTAATAATTCATCAAGTTCATCTTGTAAGAACGGTAAGTTTAATGATTCAAACTTTCTTAAGATTTTATGGGTTACCATATAATCTAATCCTTCAATTTCACTTCTACCGCTTGCGACATAAACTGGCACAAAATCACTAATTTGTTTCATAATTCTATTACCAAAAGTTATTTTAAAGTTTTCAGCTATAAACTGATCAAGTTTTCTTAAGTTATCTAATGATTTTGGTGAAATAGGATTAACTGCTTTAGCCTCACTAAATAGTCCTACTAAATAATCATAGCTCATATTAATAGGCTCTGTATATGGAGCA
>DURF01000029.1 GCA_012837395.1 Acholeplasma sp.
AACTCACTAGCTGGTTTATCACTTGTAATAATAATTTGTTTGTTTTGTTGGTATAATAAATCAAATAATTTAAAGAACTCCATTTGTGTTCTTTGTGCTCCAGCAAGGATTTGAATATCATCAATTAATAAGACGTCTAAATCATGATATTTAATATAGAAATCTTGCATTTTATCTTGTCTTAAATGAGTGGTATAATCTTCAATAAAACTATCAGCTTTTACATATAAAACCTTAGCTGAAACATTACTATCTAGGATATAGTTTCCAATAGCTTGCATGAGGTGAGTTTTACCTAATCCAACATCACCAAAGATATATAAAGGATTAGCAACCATTCCTGGTTGATCAGCTACTTTCATCGCCATTCTAAATGGGAAGTTATTACTTTTTCCGACAACAAAATTATCAAATGCGTATGTAGCGTTTAAATTACCAGTACGATATTTCTTTTCAATATCTTTTTCTGGACCAACTAAAATATCTTCTGGTAATAATTCTTTTTCAGTAACAAATTTGAACCTAACTTTTTCAGTGTGAAAATATTCAGCTAATTCATTAATTTTTAATAAATAAAACTGATTAATCCTGTTTTTTATAAAATCATTAGGTACTAAAACAAAAATATGACCATTTGCATATTTATGGGTTTGTTTTAATTGCTCAAAAGTATCTTGGTAAGTTTCTTCTTCTAATGTATTTTCTAATTCTACTAAGATTTTTTGCCACAATTCATCATAAATATTCATATAATCATTCCCCTTCAATTCATTTCATTTATATCATAACACATTATATAATAAAGGGGATATTTATATTTCCACATTTTTTGTGGATAACTTTTACTTTTCCAGTTGTAATTGTGGATAACTTGTGGGTAACTAAATTTAAATAACATCATAACTAAGCAATTTCTTAACTTATAAACATATCCACATTGTGTATAAAATGTTTATAAAAGTTATCCACAATTTTATGTTTATAAGTTATACTTAATAACAATTTCTTTTGTAATTTATAATGAAACTAATTTACAATCTAATTACATCATTTTTACATTTGTTAATTAATATTTGATATAATATAAATAACGATATTAGAAAGGGTTAAGAGGCAATAAAAGATAAAATATGAAGTTTGAGATGTGGGGCTTATTGCATATAATTTTTATTATATCACCAGTTATTTTTGTAATAGTTTTATATCTTTTAACAAAAGATAAAAATAAAGAAACACTTTATAAAGTTGGTTTTTATATATCACTTTTAGCAGTTGTTTTATTAATCGCAAGAAACATTGAAATATTTATCGTTGATAATTATAAATTTAGTGGGGAATTACTACCACTACAAATTTGTCATTTTGCAAATTTTGTTTTACTTTATGCATTTTGGAAAAAAGATCAAGCATTTTTCGCACTTGCGTTTTGTCTTAATTTACCTGCCGCATTATTATCAATTATATATGCTAATTCTTTAACGAACTATACTACAATGTTTTCAATAAGAGCACAAGTATATCTTTGGGGTCATATGTTAATTGTTGGGATTACTGTTTGGGCACTTTTAGTTGATTTAATTAAAATTGATAAAAAAACATTAATTAAAACATTAAAATTAATGGTTATCTTATACATAGGAGCAATATTTGTTAATAATTTATTAAGTCTTATTAATATTAATTCAAATTATTTTTATACTCTTAGACCAGAAAATGGAACTCCACTTGAAATATTTTTTAATTTAGGAAAAACATATTCTTTTGGATTTTTTGAAATTAATTTTATTTATTTAATCTTAACTTCGTTATTAGGAGTATTTGTAGTAATAGTCTTTTATTTATTATATTTTAGTTTTTATCGGTTAAAGAATAGTAAAAAAGTAAAACTTCAATTAACATAATAATATTTATAATATTAATATAATTACACATTATTATTTAATGTAATAATTTTCTTGACAAAAGAAAAAATAACTTATATAATACAAAAGCATGGTTTCGCGACAGAAAGGTGGATTCATATGAAAAGAACATATCAACCAAATAATCGTAAGAGAGCAAAAACACACGGTTTTAGGGCTAGAATGTCAACTGTTGGTGGACGCCGTATTCTTGCAAATCGCCGTAAAAAGGGACGCAAGAGACTAGCTGTACAATAAAATTAACATTTTAAAATACTCGGATTACTTGATTAAAATGGATAACACTATTTTTTTCAAGTAATCTTTTTTTTAAAAAAATATGAAAAAGAAATATATTATAAAGAAAAAAAGCGAAATCGACTCTTTATTTAAATCAAAAAATAAAAGAGGTAATTCATATTTTGTTATTTTTAAAAATAATGAAGTAAATAATGTTAATTTTAGATTTGCTATGTCAATTGGCAAGAAATATGGCAACGCAGTTGCTCGTAATAAGATTAAGCGGCAAGTAAGATCAATTATTAGAGAAAATCAAAATTTAATTGATCCTAAAAATGAATTTGTTATTGTAATTAAGCCGCAAGCTAATCAATTACAATATCAAGATATTAATAAACAACTTGTTGATTTATTAATAAAAACAAAAATAATGGAGACAAAAAATGAAAAAAACTAATAAAATTTTACTGTTAGTTGTTTTACTAGCTTTAACACTTCTTTTAGTTTCATGTAAAAAACCTAATAAATCACCGATATTTACTATCGTTGATTTAGACCCAGAAAACTTAGTAGTTGATGAACTAGATAGATCAAAGAATATAGAATCACTTAATTTTTATATTTTAGAACATTCAGCAGCAACTAGAAAAGGTAAAGATTCTGGGGCATCAGAAATATTTTTTATTTTTGAAAATGGAGATAAAGTAAATGGCAATGATTTAGAAGATGAAGAAATTGATGAAGCTTTAGCTAAAGAATATGTTTATAATTTAATTACAGATGATCTTAAAGAAAAAATTGTTATTACACAATTTAAAAAAGATAGTGAAATTAATTTAAACTTTAATTATGTTGATTATCTAACTTTTAATGAAAAAGGTGAGATCAACACTAACGGAGCAGTATTAACTGATACTTATCTTTTTGAAGCTAAGAATATTAAGTTTTATGAAGTAACAAGCGGTGGTGTTAGTGAAGTAAAAAAAGATGACATTACTTTTACAGGCTTTCCTGAAGTTAACGATTTAATTGTTAATCGTAAATACCGTAATCATGAAACATTTGAAATTACTGGTACTACTGAAAATGATATAGAATTTAATTTCCAAATTAGACTTGCTGCGACAGAAAAGCCATTAAATGTTAAAACAGCAACATTTTGGAATTGGATATTTTTACAAATTCCAATTGCGTTCTTAATGGCTTTAATAAGCGGTTTGTTTGGAAATTCATTTGCTTTAGGTATTTTATTTACAACAATAATTGTAAGAACTCTAGCTTGGCCAATTTATGCTAAAACAAATGATATGTCGTTAAAGATGAGTGTTGCTCAACCTGATATGCAAAGACTTGAAAGAAAATATGCGATGCGTAAAGATCCTGAAAGTCAACAAAGAAAACAAATGGAAATGATGCAGATTTATAAAAAGCATAACATTAGTATGTGGGGCTGTTTCTTACCAATTTTACAAATGCCAATTTTCCTTGCGATGTTCCAAGTTGTAAGAAGAATTACAATTCCAGGTGGTCAGTTCTATCAATCAGTTGCAAACACTAAATTTTTAGGAACTGATTTAGCTAATGGTGGAGTTGTTGCGAAACTTGTTTTCACAGCACTTGTTGGTATTACAATGTTTGCGTTACAAAAAATTAGTCAACTTAAACCAAGTTATGCTAAGAAAATTCCGCAACAACAAAAAGATGGACAACAAGCTCAAACCGAACAAACAATGAAGATGGTAAGTTTCATGATGATTTTCATGATGATTATTACCGCATATGTTACACCAGGAAATGCTCTTTCATTTTATTGGATTATTGGTAACTTCTTCTCAATGGGTCAAACCTTATTTAATCGTTTCTTAAATGAAAAGAAATACGAAAAATTACAAGAAGAAAAATTATATGGAAAATCAAGAGAAATCGTTGATGCCAAATTTAAAGATAAGGGTGGTAAATAATGTTAAAACGTTTTGAAATCGAAGCTAAGACAATTGAAGAAGCTGAGAAAAAAGCGATGGAATTATTAGGACTTCCTTTAGAAAAAATAACTTTAAATGTTATTAAAGAAAAAAGAGGAATCTTAGGAATTAGATCATTAACAACTTACGAAGCTCTTCCTAATATAAATCTAGCTTTAGAAGGTAAAAGATATTTAGAAGGTATCTTCAAAGAGTTAGGTATTGAAGTTAAAATGGAAATGCGTGTTAAAGATGAAGGTGCTAATATTAAATTTGATATCTTTAGCGATGAAAATGCAATTTTAATTGGTGTTGAAGGTAGAACTTTAAGAGCGCTTCAAATGTTATTAAGAAATTACTTAAATACATTTACAAGTGAAAAAACAATTATTAACTTAGATATTGGTAATTATAACCAAAACAGAAAAAAACAATTAGAAATACTAGCAACTAAAACAGCTAAAGAAGTAGCAAGAACAAATATAGAAGCAAAACTTGAACCAATGAGTTCTTTTGAAAGAAGAATCATTCACACTAAATTAGCTGAATGGCGTGATGTTTATACTGAATCAATTGGCGAAGGTGAACATCGTCAAATTATTATTAAGCCAAGCAAAAGATAAACATTTAAGGGTAGATATAACATCTGCCCTTTTTTGAACTATAAATAATATAATATGATGTGTTATAATTATTTTAAAGACGAACGGAGAAAAGCGATGAAAATATTTAAAAGAATTTTAAAAACAATCTTTATTTTAGCTATTATGGGAATCGTTTATAGTTTCTTCTTTTCAATATATGAAAATTTAAAAATTAATAGTATGATTAAAGATTTTAAAAGTAGGGCAGATGCTACTCCTGTTAATGAAATAACATTAAAAGGAGTAAATGGTGTTACCTATATTAGAAGGTATTATGAAGTTCCACGTGAAACATCACACGAATTAAATGATAATAATAATGTGTTTTATGATGATGAAAAAATGAAGTTAGGAATTGATGGAGATATATTTGTTAATAGGAAATCACCGTTTAAAGATATTCCGGTTATCCATCAATTCGTTAGTTTTTATTATGGCGGACATTCATCAATTATTACATACGAAGATGATCATGCTAAATTTATTGAAGCGCTAGGGTTCCCAGACGATGATGAAACTTTATTAGATTATATCTTTAGTGATGGAGAACCCGATAATGGACTTAGCTCACACATTATTAAAAGTAGTTTCAATAGTTGGCAAACACCTCACTCCAATCACGAATATTATAATATGTTTTACCGGGATAAATATATTGGTCTAAGACCAACTAATCCTTTTTTAGAATATGACAATAGTGATGAACTTTATAACGAATACAAACAAACAGCAATCTCAAGAGGCGAAGAACGAGTTGAAAATAACGCTATTTACAACTTTTTATTTTTCTTAAATATGCAAAATAAATATTATTGTAGTGATTTAATGAGTAGGATTTATGAAGAAGCATACGAGGCTGTAATGAATAATAATGATGAATATAGATCAAAGGGCTATGCTAAGAGAATGAATGATGATGGTTTTATTACATCGATTCAAGATTTAATTTTATCTAAAGAAACCTTTATGACCTTTTATGTTGAAATTAATGAAGAAATTATTGATGGTAAAAGTGTCATAGTTGAAAACATTTATTATTTAGAAGACGTAAAATAAGGGGGAAGTATGGAATATTTATATATAGGAGTTATTGCCTTATTAATAGTAGTCTTGTTGCTCTTAGTTGTTTATATTGTTAAAGCCACTAATAAAAACAACGACGAAGAAAACTTAAAATTATATTTGAAAGATGAATACAACAAATTAAAAATAGAAATACTAAAACTAGTTAACGAATCAAGTCATTTCAGTCAAACAGAATTATTTAAAAACATCAACAATCAATTTGAAACAATTA